>NZ_JBYNRX010000044.1:0-20889 GCF_057785375.1 Roseiflexus sp. | reverse complement strand
GGCGCCGACGGCCCCTCGCCCATGAAGGGGGAGGGGCGGTATGGTCCCCCACCCCCAGCCCTTCGCCCATGAAGGGGGAGGGGCGGTATGGTCCCCCACCCCCAGCCCCTCCCTCATGAAGGGGGAGGGGCGGTATGGTCCCCCGCTCCCAACCCCTCGCCCATGAAGGGGGAGGGGCGGTATGGTCCCCCACCCCCAGCCCCTCCCCGACGAGGGGGATGGGCGTAGTTCCCCCACCCCCAGCCCCCCCCATACAGGGGGAGGGGCGGTATGGTCCCCCACCTCCAGCCCCTCGCCCATGAAGGGGGAGGGGCGGTATGGTCCCCCACCCCCAGCCCCTCGCCCATGAAGGGGGAGGGGCGGTATGGTCCCCCACCCCCAGCCCCTCTCTCATGAAGGGGGAGGGGCGCTATGGTCCCCCACCTCCAGCCCCTCCCTCATGAAGGGGGAGGGGCGGTATGGTCCCCCGCTCCCTGCGTGGGAGTAGGGGCAGGGGGTGAGGGGGAGCAGCGCATCAGATGATCACAACCATTTTGAGATAAACCTGTCATCTGGCTGTCATATAAGCGGCTAGGTAGTATCACGCGGGTTTCTTTAGTCTTGTAGACAACGCCAAGAGCCAAGAACCAAGAACCAAGAACTGGAGCGCCTGCTATGAAATCACGCTCGTTGGTCTATCGAACGGTCGTCATCCTCGCGTGTGTTGTTGGATTGGCGACGGTCTTCTTTGCCTATCGCACCAGCGCCGCCGCAGTCTACATCGTGCGTGGACCGACAACCGCTGTCTGTTCGATCACCGGTCAATCGGCGCCGGCGACGTTTCAAGACAGCATATTCGGCTCTGAGCTGCACGGGTTTCTCGATCAGGAAAGTGTGACGGTCAGTTTTCAATTCCCCGACGGGCGCATCTTCAGCCCCAACGATACGCTCTTGCTCGACGGCGTCGTCGATCTGCCGCCGCATTTTGCGTTGCCGCCATACCGCGCCGATGTCGCCGGCGACCTCTACTTCGAGTTTCCGGTGACGAACAAATGGCCCTATGGCTGCTACCGGTTGACCGCTGTGGGACAGGGCAGCCGTCAAACGGCAGTCGGCTATCTGGTGGTGACGCCGCGCACCGGCCCGCCGCCCGCGCCAAGCCCGGCGCGTCTGGCAGTGTGGAACAATGGCACCTTCAACGCCTTCGCGTTCCACGATGATCTGGTGAATATTCACGGCACAAACTTCTTCCCTAACGAAGTCATCTCGGTCTGGATCACACAACCGGACGGTACGGTTCTCGACTATCCACAACAGGTCGCCAGTGACATCGGCAATTTTCAGTCGTCCTTTATCTTCACGAATGTGCATCAGACCGGTAAATACACCTTCACTGCATTGGGAACGCTGAGCGGGTATCAAGTCTTTGCGCCGTTTGAACTGCGGGCGCGTTCTTCAACACCGAGCGGATGGGCGCAACTGCGTGTCGCTTTTCCGGCGCAGGCGTCGACGCGGCAGAACGGCGGCATCGCCATCACCGGAGCGCTCTTCGCTCCAGGCGAGTATGTCGGGCTGTGGATGACACTGCCGAATAATGCGGTGCGCAGTCTTCCAACGCAGGTGGCCGACGGCAATGGCGACTTCTTCGTTGTCATCGACCTCGATGAGCGGCTGCCGACAGGGCGCTACAGCATCACCGCCAAAGGGGTCGCCAGTGGACGATTGCAGATCGCCAGCTTCGACGTGACGCCGGGGAGTTTCCAGCCGGCATCGGCGAGCAATCCTGCCGGACCTGCGCCGGCGGTTGTTGAGTCGAACACCGGCAACCAGCCGGAATTCGGCGCTCTGACAATGACAGGAACTGCGCGCGCCTCAGTAACATTCCTGGATCGCACAGGCGCCTCTGACATTGTACGGGTCGAAGGGTCTGGCTATGCGCCCAATGAGCCAGTTGGCATCTGGATGACCTTCCCGGATGGCGCGGTGCTCGGCATGGCAAGCCTGAATGTCGATGGCAGCGGCGCATTCAGCGTCGATGTCGATCTCGGCGTGGTTCTCACGGCCGGGCGCTATCGCGTCAGCGTCCAGGGGGTCGAGAGCGAACGGCTGGTGATCGTGACATTCGACGCGGCAAACCGCGGCGCGACCCCCGGCGGGGCAGCGCCCCCGGCAGCGCCCATCCAGACGCTTGGCGGGCCGACGAACCTTGGCGGAGCGGCAGGCAACCCGGGACCGGAGCAAACGCCGCGCGATCAGCAGCGTTGCGCCGCGCCGGAAGCGTTCTGGACGCCGGATTGCTGACCACAAAGAGGCATCGAAAACGAGCGATCCGTTATGATCGAAGCGTGGTGAAACATAATGAGAGCAACCTTCTGTTCGCAAGAAGGTTGCTTTGCTTCTGTGCTCACAACGACAGTGGAGCAGCCAACGTTGGCTGAGCCTGTCGAAGCCAACGTTGGCTGCAAGACGATCAACACGGGCAATTACGGTGCAACATCTGGTTGATTGCTCTATCAGAGACGATCCGAAAAATCGCTGCGTGAAATACGCATGGGCAGGCATCTCGCACGCAGCGTCGCTCTTCCGGGTATCAGATGAGATCGACCGCCACAGCCAGCGCAGTGCGCCCCCAATCGGAGAGATCCTCACCATGGTCAGGCTGGTACTTGGCGAGGATCAGGCGACGCGCTAGCGCATCCTCTTCCGCTCGATCAACAATACGCGCCGTACCGGCGAACGTTGAACCGCCGATCGTCATCGTCACTGTCGGAGTGCGGCGCGCATTCTTCACCCAGTCGGATTCATGGTTGCCTGCCAGCATATAGACCGTGCGGTCGTGCAGCGCAAACCAGATTTCGATCATGCGCGGCTTGCCGGTCACCCGCCCGACCGTTGTCAGATATCCAAAATCGAGATGCGCCAGCGCGCGAAGATCAGGTTGCACGTCAATTCCTTCAGATTCAGATGAGCGCCTTTTCGGTATCCCGGTCGAAGATGTGCATCTTGGTCATATCGATCACGACTTCGAATATTTCACCGGTGCGCGCGCCGGTGCGCGGATCGAGGCGCGCAACCATCTCCTTGCCGCCATTTTCCACGTAGGCGTACACTTCCGAACCGAGCGGCTCGACAACGTTGACCATGGTCATCAGGCGCGCTGACTCATCGACGCCGCGCGGCACGTAGTGCGCGTCGTGAATATCCTCCGGGCGAATGCCAAAGAAGATCGGCATTCCGATATGATCGGCGATGGCATCGACGCGTGCAGGAGGCACGGGCAGATGGAACGGTCCGAAATCCACCAGCACCTGACCGTCGCCGCGAACCAGCGTCGCCTCAAAGAAGTTCATCGCCGGCGAGCCGATGAACCCGGCGACGAACATATTCGCCGGATGGTCGTACAGGTTTTGCGGCGTATCGAGTTGTTGCAGCACACCGTCGCGCATCACGGCGATGCGCGTTCCCATCGTCATCGCCTCGGTCTGATCATGGGTCACGTAGATGAACGTCGTTTTCAGGCGCTGATGCAATTTTGAGATTTCGGCGCGCGTCTGCACCCGCAGTTTGGCATCGAGGTTTGACAGCGGCTCATCCATCAGGAAGACCGAAGGGTGGCGCACAATCGCGCGACCAAGCGCCACGCGCTGGCGCTGACCGCCAGAGAGCGCCTTTGGCTTGCGATCCAGGAGGTGCCCGATGTGCAGCATTTCCGCCGCCTCTTTGACCCGCCGGTCGATCTCGGCTCTGGGCGTCTTGCGCAGTTTCAGACCAAACGCCATATTGTCATACACGCTCATATGGGGATAGAGCGCATAACTCTGGAACACCATGGCGATGTCGCGATCTTTTGGCGGAACATCATTGACGACCCGATCACCAATCATAATCGCGCCATCGGTCACTTCCTCGAGACCGGCGAGACAGCGCAGCGCCGTCGTCTTGCCACAGCCGGACGGTCCTACCAGCACCAGGAACTCCTGGTCGGCGATGTCGAGCGTGAGATCCTTGAGCGCCGCAAAATCGCCGAAGCGCTTCCAGACGTGGTCGTACTTGATGGATGCCATGGTGGTGCATGCTCCTTTGCTTCAATTCACTTCACGTTATGCTCGATGCGGCGCCAGACCGCTCGATCGGCGAACGATCAGGTGCGCACGCAGCGTCACCGTGCGCAACGCGGCGTTTCGCTTCAGAATAGCGTCATCGAGCAGCATGGCGAGTTGCTCTCCCTGTGCGCGTCGCGGCTGACGCACCGTTGTCAGCGGCGGGTTGACGTGCGCCGCAAGCGGCAGATCGTCGAACCCGACCAGCGCCACGTCACGCCCGACGATCAGGCGCGCATCGTTGAGCGCATGCATAGCGCCAAACGCCAGTTCATCACTTCCTGCCAGCACTGCCGTCGGCGGTCGGACAGCCGACAACAACTCAGTCATCGCCTGATAGCCATCCTCCTCGGTTCGCCCCGACTCGACAACCAGCGTCGGATCGAACGGCAGTCCTGCATTGGTCAACGCCTGCCGGTAGCCTTCGACTACAGGTTCGCTGACGGTCAGTTCGGAGGGTGGCTGGATGAGACCGATCCGGCGATGACCTAGGCTGAGGAGATGCTGAACAGCGTCAATTGCAGCTGCGCGCACATCAATGACAACCGAAGGGCTATCAGCGCCGGCAGGCGGAGGACCGGCGCACACATGTGGAATGCCAGCAGCCGCGAGCGCCTGAGCGCGCGGATCGTCCACCAGGACGTCGAGCAGAACCAGACCATCAACGCGCCTGGTGTGCGCCAGGCTCAGACATAATTCCGTCTCGTCCTGAGACACATCAGCGGTCGCCAGGAGCAGGAAATATCCACGCAACGCGGCGGCGTCCGCCAGACCCGACAACACCTCCGCCAGCGCCGGCTCCGCCAGGCGTCCTGGATGTGAAGGAAGAGTCACCCCCAGCGTGTAACTGCGCCCACGCATGCTGCGAGCGGCGTAGCGGGGCTGATAGTTGAGTTCTGCGACTGCGGCAAGCACACGCTGCCGCGTCTCGTCAGTCACCACGCCGACGCCGTTGAGGACATACGAGACGGTGGCAATCGACACGCCGGCGCGTTGCGCAACCTGTTTGATAGTCGCCTGCATGGTGAAACGATTAAGTGGTGAAACGGTTAAGCGAAGTATAGATGAGAAACGGGGTGTTGTCAATGAGAACGGAGAACTGAGAGCCGAGAACTGAGAACTGAGAACTGAGAACTGAGAACTGAGAGCCGAGAACTGAGAATCGAGAACTGACACCACATGGCAGTCGGTCAGACCTGATGTTCGAGCGTCCGATTCACAGGGAACCACGATCGGCGAGGGCTTATGAACATGGACAACATAATCCGGCATTTGCTCTGCGCCCGGCGGCTGAAGCCGTGGGCTACGGTTGCGAAGCCTGCTTTCGCAGGCTCTACCGGATTTAATAGCCCACAGTGCCCCGCTTTGTGTAACCAATCACAACGGCGTCCGGCGCCCCTTACCCCCTGTCCCCCGCTCCCACGCGGGGAGCGGGGGGAACGCTGCCCCCTCCCCCTCGTGGGGGAGGGGCTGGGGGTGGGGGAACTACGCCCCTCCCCCTCGTGGGCGAGGGGCTGGGGGTGGGGGACCATAGCACCCCTCCCCCTTCATGTGGGAGGGGCGGGGGGTGGGGGACCATAGCACCCCTCCCCCTTCATGGGCGAGGGGCTGGGGGTGGGGGACCATGCCGCCTCTCCCCCTTCATGGGGGAGGGGCTGGGGGTGGGGGACCATAGCACCCCTCCCCCTTCATTGGGGAGGGGCTGGGGGTGGGGGACCATGCCGCTCCTCCCCCTTCATGGGGGAGGGGGCTGGGGGTGGGGGGACCATACCGCCCCTCCCCCTTCATGAGGGAGGGGCTGGGGGTGGGGGAACTACACCCCTCCCCCGTTATGGGGGAAGGGTTGGGGGTGGAGGAACAGCGAGCGGTTCTCTCCCCGGCGAGCGGTGCGCGCGCAGAGGCGACGCCTGCACTCCCGGAGAAGGTTCGGGTATACTTATATGAATGCGCGGTCATTTGTACAAGAATGAGCCCGCTGCAAAAAGGCTTAACCACAAAGGACACGAAGCGCACGAAGGTGAATAAAAATGAAGCGCATGTCCTTTGTGTCCCTTTGTGACCTTCGTGGTTGCCTTCGTGGTTACAGCTTTTTGCAGCGAAGTAACCACCAAGGACACGAAGCGCACGAAGGTGAATAAAAATGAAGCGCATGTCCTTTGTGTCCCTTTGTGACCTTCGTGGTTAGCTTTTTGCAGTGAAGTCAAGAATGGTTTTTGAGAACATAATACGGTATCACTCGGTTAAGAGCCTATCCGAAACATCGCTGACTGAAGTGCGACCGGGTAGGCGAAGGCATTGCCTTCGCTTACCCAACGAGCTTTTTCGGACAGGCTCTAAGCCCGCGCAGGCGGGCTTTGCAGCAGGAGCCTGCGGCTTTAGCCGCCGGGCGAACCGACGCCACTGCGCGGTCATGCGTCCACGACACGTCTGCTGGTGCGCGTTGACTGTTGCGCCTTGCCCAACGAACGCGCAAACATCTTGTCTGACTGACCGCAAGGTAGTATTACCAATGACAAAGTGATCACAGACATCTGGAGGAGGCATGCTTTTCATTATCCTCTACATCCTGGCTATTCTGGCAGCAAACCTGACCGCTGACACCATTTTGACCGTCGGGGTGGTGCAATTTGCGCTGGGGACGCTGTTCTTCGGCGTCATTTTCACACTGCGCGACCTTATTCACCGGCGGTACGACGAAACCGTCGTCTACGCCACCATTCTGGCAGCCGTCGGGGTCAATGTCGTTGCTGCCGCCGCAGCGCTGACATCCCCGCGGATCATTGTCGCTTCGGCGATTGCGCTTTTTCTGTCTGAACTGACCGATACCGAGGTCTACCACGCGCTGCGCCACCGCATCTGGGTGATCCGCGCGCTATCGAGCAATGCCTTATCGGCGCCGCTCGACACGATGCTTTTTACGCTGCTTGCCTTCTATGGGGTCTGGAGCAACGATCTGATTGCTTCCGTCATCGTTGGGGATAGCCTGGTCAAATACGTCATCGCCGCCGGCGCTGTCGGTCTGGGGACGAGTATCCTATCCGGCGCCCGAAGCGCGCCTGCTGACTCGTGAAATTGGAAGGCGCGATCAGCGCGGACTACGCAGCAACACCAGCACACCGGCGGCGATCAACACGACCGGGAACAAAAGTTTGCCAAACGCCGGTCCGAGGAGGACGCTCAGGAGCGCCAGTATGCCAACTCCAACGAGAATGACGCCCAATTGCCGGTTGCGTTGTCCGAACGGCGACGCACGGTGCAACGTGCGGTCATTCAGATTATTGACAGGAATCTCCGCCCCGACATCACTATCTGCGCCGGTCAGCGGCTCGGATCGCGGTTGAGGGGCGCGCTTGTCCTGCATAAACGGCGCTCGTCCGGCGTCATTCGTGGCGCGTCCCGGCGTTGATGTTCGCTCGAGCGGCATAATGATCCAGAGGACAGGATAGAGGAACACTCCCACGCCGGTAAAGACCAGCATGACAAAGATCAGGCGCACAATGACGGAATCGACCCCGAGATACCGTGCAATGCCTCCGGCGACGCCAGCGATGACGGCATCGTCACGGCTACGCATAAGTCGTAATGTCGAGGCGTTCATAGTGATCTCCGTCAGACTCGTAAGTGGACGTATGGCATCTTTGCGCTCTCTACTGGTCAGACGCTCACGGGCGATTGATAGTTGCGCGATCGGTATACTTAGCACTAATACGCGGTCATTTGTACCATACTGCCGGGGCGCGCAGCGGACCCGAGGGCGCTGCGGGCGAAAGCCCTCGCTGAGGACATGGAAGCCCCGCCAGGGGCTGCTGATGCCGCTGCGCAGTCATGCGCCCACGCCCGCCAACGCACATTTCGTTACGCCCTGCGAATCGGGCGCTGAACGTCTCGTCCGAATGACCGCGATTCAGACTGACCGCTATGTGGCATTAGCACTTGCGCTGCGCGAACGACGGACCGGCGCCGGGCGTCGAGCCGCGCCAGGGCGCCACGGGCGCGGCAGCGCCTTTGCCGCCGCTCTGGTTTCTGTCTCCCATCGGCGTCGAGCCGCGGGTGAGGGTGCGGCAGCGCCCTTCGCGCTCTCAGCCCGACGCTTGAGCGTCGGGCGGGGGCGGTTGCCGTCGGACTCATGCCAATGCGCGGTCCTTCGTACCATGCTGCCGGGGCACGCAGCGGACCCGAGGGCGCTGCGGGCGAAAGCCCTCGCTGAGGACATGGAAGCCCCGCCAGGGGCTGCTGATGCCGCTGCGCAGTCATGCGCCTACGACCGCCAACGCACATTTCGTTACGCCCCGCGAATCGGGCGCTGAACGTCTCGTCCGAATGACCGCGATTGAGGATTATGCCCGACACCGCTACAGTCGAGGCGACTCCCTCCAACACCCCTTGCGCCTGAAAAACGCGACACCTGAAAGAGGCGGCGCTACTCGCCATGCGTCGCTGCCGCGCGCCGCCATACGCTGGGTGACCGGCTCTGTTTTCGGTCAACTCATGACCACAGCCCATACGCCTCGTATCCCTTGCCTTTCATAGTATGTGCTATAATTGATAGGGCCTTTGAGCCAGCGCGCGAGGGTGGTATGTCGTTGTATGTTCCTTCAGGCGCTTCGCCTCTCATTACCGGCGCACTGGCGCGGATCGAGCGCCGGTTGCCGCATCCGGGAGAAGTCGTCGTTCGCGTTGGGCAGCGTGTCGAACCCGGCACTCCGGTCGCAGAGGCGTTCATTCCAGCAGCGCCACGGCTCATAAACCTGGCGCGCCTGTTGATGATCCCCCCGTCGCGCGTCAAACGCTCCTTGCTTCACGACATTGGTGCATCAATCGCACAAGGCGCCCCCCTTGCCCAAACCAGTCGGTTTGGCGGGCGAAAGTGTCTGTCACCGGTCAGTGGCGTGCTTACCGGTGTTGATGAAACTACCGGCTACATTACGATCACGCCGGACCCGGTCCGCTACGAACTGCTCGCCAATGTCCCTGGAGTCGTGATGGAAATCATGCCATACGAGGGGGTGCGGATCGAAACACCGGCAGCGCAGGTCTATGGCATCTTCGGCATTGGAACGAACCAGTACGGCGTGCTGCAACTGATGGTCACCGATCCGGCGGAACCAATCACGCCCGATAAAATCAACGCACGATTCGCCTACGCGATTATCATCGGCGGCAGCACCATCAGCGCCGCTGCTTTGGAGCGCGCCGCTCAGGAAGGAGTGCGCGGCATCATCGTCGGCAGCATCGACGAGGCTGAGTTGCGTGCCTTTCTCGGCGTCGAAGGGTATGCGCCATGGGACGCCGGGCCGCCGGACTGGAGTTTCCCATCATCGCCATCCTCCGCCGATCTTGTCGTCGTTGTCACGGAAGGCTTTGGCAGTCGCCCGATGTCGCGCCCATTGTTCGACCTGCTTGCCTCGTATGTGGGCAAAGAAGCGCTGGTCGAAGGGGCGACGTGTGTATGGGGAGAGGTTCGACGCCCCCGCGTCGTCATCCCATTGCCGACACGCGCTGCCGGGTTGTCTATCGACACGCCACGCCCAACGGCGCGTCCCGGCGCGCTTGTTCGGATCCTGCACCAGCCACAACTGGGACAGTGGGGGCAGGTGCGCACACTGTTATCGGCGCCGCAGCGGTTGCCATCGCGGGTACGCACACAGGCCGCCGAGGTTGTGCTCGAAGACAGCACGATCACGCGGGTGTCCGCCATCGCTGTTGAGGCGCTGAATTGAGGGCGGATCCAGTGCTATGAGCCAGGCAGTCGATACCGGATCGCTTGAGTCGCTTACGAACCCGTCACCACCACGGCTGCTGATCGTCGATGATGAACAGCACATGTGCGATGTCTGCTCGCGCACGCTGCAACGCGCCGGTTATGAGGTGATGGCGACCAGCGATCCGTATGTTGCAATTGCTGCGCTCAATGACGGGCAGCAGTTCGACCTGCTGCTGACCGATATCAAGATGCCGACGATGAGCGGTCTCGATCTGGCGCAAATCGCACGCGAAAAGGACCCGGAGATCGCCATCATTATCATGACGGGGTATGCGTCGCTCGAGAATCTGCATCAATCGGTGCAGCGCGGCGTCGCCGATTTTCTGTCAAAACCGTTCGAACTCGAACAACTGCGCCTGGCTGTCGATCAAGCGCTGCGAAAGCGCGCCATTCAACAGGACAATCTACGACTACGAACGCTCGAGCAACTGCTGGCGGTTAGTGAAGCGCTCAGCGCCACGTTGGAGCTGTCGGAACTGGCGCGGATCGCGCTCAATGCCATGATCGAACGCAGCGGATTTCAGACTGGCTTCCTGTTGCTCGGCGATGACAGCGATACGCTCTATCAGGCCATGGCGCATCCGCTCGATGCACATCTGACCGATGCAGGGCATGCGCTGGCAAAATGCGCATTTGCCTTGTGCCAGCCGCTCTATGATGATGCCGCTTCCTACGGCGTGCGTCATAACCACACTCTGCACACGGCGCTCGCGGTGCCGTTGCGCGCTCAGGGGCAGGTCAATGGCGTGGTGATGCTCTGTAACGAACGGTCAACCACCCTGCGTCCAGGTATGCAACAGGGATTGATGCTGCTTGCCAATCACGTCGGCGCCGCGTTGCGCAACGCAGCGCTCTACCGTCAACTCGACGAAGCATACCAGCGGCGTCAGGAACTTGATCGCCTCAAAAGCGAATTCATCGCCATTGCATCGCATGAACTGCGCACTCCACTCTCGATTGTGCTGGGATATACTATGATGGTGCGCGACCAGGTCGATGGAAGTCAGCGCGATTATCTGCAGCGCGTTCTGGAAAGCGCGCAGCGGATCAAAGAGATTGTCGATGACATGGTCAACCTGCGGCACATCGACACCGGTGAGGCGCAACCACAACTGGCGCCGCTCGATCTGATCAGCACCATCCAGCAGGCGATCGAGAGCGTGCGCAGCACCATCGAACTGTCGGGCCAGAAGATCGTGACGCGCCTGCCGGAGACGCTTCCTCCCTTCCTTACTGATCGTGAAAAGGTGCTGCTGGTGCTCAACCACCTGCTCTCGAACGCCATTAAATTTACACCGGCGCAAGGGAAGATTACGATTGCGCTCAGTGTCCGCCCATACGCGGAACTCGAGACGCTGAACAACGCTTCGATCATCAAGCCTCCGGCGTCGCTGCGCGCACTGCCGTGGGTGGTTGTCGATGTCGCAGACACCGGGATTGGCATTCCAGCGCACGAACAAACACGCATCTTCGAACGATTCTATCAGGTGGGCGACTCGCTGACGCGTGAGCGCGGCGGCGCAGGGTTGGGGTTGGCGCTGGTGCGCGAGCTGATAGCCTCACTGGGCGGGGCGGTATGGGTCGTCAGCCGGCAAGGGGAGGGCAGCACCTTCTCGTTTGCGCTGCCGTTCCGCCAGACTTATGAGGAAAGTGAAGCAATCTCATGACGTACCGACTTGTGGTTGTTCCAGGTGAAAGCAGCGAACTGCGCGCCCTGCAGGGCCGGTTCGCCGGCGATGTCGAGGTGCAGACGCTCGACACGGCAAACGATGCGTTGTGGGAAGTGCGGAATGATCCGCCTGGCGTGATTATTGCAAATGTCGAACTGCCAGGAATGAGCGGCATCGATCTGGCGGAAATTCTGCCGAACTTTGGCGCGCCGACACGCCTGGTGCTGTGGAGCCGGCAGTCCGATCCGCAAATAGCCCGGCGAGCGGCAGGCTTTGGCGTGCAGCACGTCGTTAGCAGCGATATGGCGTTCGATGATCTGTGCAATCTGCTCTATCGGGAACTGAACGAAGCGGCGGCGACAGCCACGCAGGCGGCGGAACCCGAGCCTGAGAGCGCACCGCCGCCTCCGCCTCCGGCACAGCCGAAGGAACCTCCCGCAGCAGCAGCATCTGAACCGCCAGCGCGCCCCGCGCACCCCAAAGCCGAACCGCCGCGCCAGGCGGAAGCGCCGCCACCGCGCCCGGCGGAGACAGGCGCGCCACGCCCGGCGCGCCGACGCGATGGTCCCCTGGTGCTGACCCCTGAAGACCAGCGCGCAATTCGCCTGCGCATGGAGGCGCTCGATCGCGATGTCGGCTCGAAATGTATTATTCTCGCCGATCGGGCTGGTATGGTGCTGGTTGAGACCGGATTGACCATCGGGTTGCCGACGATGGTGTTGCTGCCGCTGCTTTCGACCAGTTTCTCGACGGCGGGGCAGATCACGCAGATGCTGCGCGAAACCGAGTCGTCGGCGCTGTACGTTCACGAGGGAAGCCATTACGATCTCTACTGCTTCGATATTGCGCAACGCTTCATGCTCGTCATCGTCTTCGACAAATCCGGAACGCCGGCAAAGATCGGCTCTGTCTGGGTCTATGCCAAACGCGCCATCCGCGACATTCAGGAGTTGCTCGGTTAGCGGCGCGTTTGCACGTTCTTTTTACCTGTGCTATACTCGCCGCGTCGTCTCAGTCAGTGCTTTCGTGGGCGCGGCGCCTGTTCAACCTCGCTTCGCAGGTTGAATTTTATGCCTGATGTGGTACATTTTATTGTGAAAGCGTTCTCAAAGTAGGGAGAGTGCGTTTATGCGGAACCGTATTCTGACGGTCACCGGCATTCTACTTGTGGTTGGGATCATCCTGTATATTATCGGCGTTCGCTCGACCAAACTGCACATCTCGGTCGCCGCTGAACCGGTTGTCTGCCTCGGCGGCGCACGCGCCACCCTCGAAACGTGCGCAAGCGGCTTCCCCATCACCAATTCGCTGATCACCACTGTAATCGTTCTGGTTATCATTATTGTTGCTGTTCTGGCTGGAACGCGCAACATGCAGATGGTGCCGCGCGGCTTCCAGAATGTGCTCGAAGTGATGGTCGAAGCCTTCTACAACTTCGCTCAAAGCGTTGATCGCCGAAATGTGGCAAAGTTTTTCCCGTTCTGCGCATCGGCATTCTTCTTCATTCTCGTGTCCAATGTCATCGGTCTCGTTCCAGGCGTCGGGAGCATTGGCGCCTGCGTGCCTACGGCGGAACACAAGGAAACGGCAATCGTCGCCCCGGTCGCTGATGTGACGATGGCGGAAGAGCCGGCTGGCGCGCCGGATTTCTTCGCTTCATGGCCGCTGTCGTGTGAGAAGGGCACGACACTGGTACCGTATCTGCGTGCGCCGTCGGCAGATCTGAACATGACTCTGGCGTGGGCGCTCATTTCGGTGGGACTGATTCAGTTCTTTGGCTTCCAGGCGCTTGGGCTGGGCTACCTTACGAAGTTTTTCAACTTCCGCGAGGGGTTCATGACGGCGATTGTCGGCATCCTCGAGTTGATCTCCGAGTTTGTGCGCATTATCGCCTTCGCCTTCCGACTTTTTGGCAATATCTTCGCTGGCGAGGTGATTCTCGTCGTGATGGCGTTCCTGTTCCCGTATCTGCTGCCGGCGCCGTTCTACGCCTTCGAGCTGTTCGTCGCCTTTATGCAGGCGCTGATTTTCTCAGTCCTGTCGCTCGTCTTTATGTCGCTGGCAACTGAAGCGCACGGCGGGCACGACAGCCATGGGCATGGCGAGACGGCGGCGCATTAGCACGTTCATCCGGCGGCGCTTCTGTAGCGCATACGTGGGTTTTGTATGTCTGAGATGCAAGCACATCATTGTACTCTTGAGGAGGAGACGGATCATGACGGATGACGGTCTGCGACTTATCGCTGCGGCGCTCGCAGTAGGCATCGGCGCCGTTGGACCTGGCGTTGGCATCGGCGTTATCTTTAGCGGCGCGCTGCAGGCGATGGGCCGCAACCCTGAAGCTGAAGGAACCCTGCGCACGTATATGTTCCTCGGCTTTGCGCTGGTCGAAGCGCTGTTCATCTTTGCGCTGGTTATCTCGCTGTTGATCGCATTCCGTATTGTGTAATATCCTTCCGTATGAGGGAGAACGGCTATGGAAAAACTGGGCATCAATTGGGGGTCGTTGATTGCGCAACTGATCAATGTCGTCTTCGTGGTCTGGTTGCTGACTACCTTTCTGTATCGCCCGATCCTGAACATGCTCAATCAACGGACGAACCGGATTCAGGAGGGGTTGCAGGACGCAGAGAAGGTTCGTGAACAACTGGCGAATGCGAAGCGCGATTACGACGCCGAACTGGCGAAGGCGCGCCAGGAGGCGGCGGGTATTCTGGCGCAGGCGCAGGAACGTGCGCGCGCGCAGGCGGCTGAGATTATCGCGCAGGCGCACCGCGACGCCGAAAAGCTCAAAAGTGACACCCTTGCACAGGCGGAACAGGAACGACAGCGGATGCTCGGCGAACTCAAGGATCGGATGGCGGAGTTGGTCGTCCTGACCGCAGAGCGGGTGCTCAACGCGGAGTTGAAGGCGAACCACGACCGCCTGATCGAAGAGTCGCTGGCGGAACTTGGCAAGTATAATTGAACCGCAATGCCGGGCGGTATCGTTCGCTGCCCGGCGTAAAGGCGAGGCATAGTCGTGAGTGCATCTGAAGCTCAGGTTATTGCACGGGCGTTGTTCGACTCGCTGACCGGCGCAGCACTGCAGGCGCTCCATACGGCTACCAGCGTCAATGGCGAGATGACGCCGGAACGGGTGCTGGCTGCGTTGCCGGCAGACGCTCCGCGTGAGGTGCGCAACCTGATCCTGGCGCTTGGCAAAGAGGGCAACCTTGACCGTCTGCCGGCAGTTGTGGCCGCCTTTGAGCAGATGACACGCCGCGGCGGCGCACGACCACTGACCGGCGAGGTGATCAGCGCCGTTGAGTTGAATCCGCACCAGCGTGAGCGCATTTCCGAGCAACTGAAAGCGCGGTACGGTCCCGATCTGGAACTGCGCTTCAGTGTCGATGAGTCGCTGATCGGCGGGTTGATCATTCGTATCGGCGATCAGGTCCTCGATACCAGCCTGCGGACGCGCATGGCTGCGATTCAGCGCAATATGATGACGGGGTAGCATCCGCAGCACGAGCGGCGCGCCGCCGTAATGAGGGAATAGACGATGACTGTTGCAACGACAGAGGAATTGTATCAGCGGCTGCTAAAGAGTATTCGCGAAGGCGTTGATCTTCAGCCGAAGATGGTCAACGTCGGCACCGTGATTCAGGTGGGCGATGGCGTGGCGAAGATTAGCGGGCTTGAACAGGCAATGGCGTCTGAGTTGCTCGAGTTTCCGCCTAAAGCCGGTCGCAGTGAGCCGGTGTTTGGTGTTGCGCTCAACCTGGAAAGAGACGCGGTTTCGGCGATTATTCTCGGCGATTATCTCGGCATCGAAGAGGGCGATCAGGTCAACTCGACCGGGCGCGTCATTTCGGTGCCGGTCGGTCAGGAACTGATTGGGCGGGTGGTCAATGCGCTCGGTCAACCGATCGATGGCAAAGGACCGATCCAGACAACGAAGTATCGCCCCATCGAGCGCATCGCTCCTGGAGTGATCACGCGCAAGTCGGTCGATACGCCGGTGCAGACCGGCATCATCGCTATCGACGCGATGATCCCGATTGGGCGCGGTCAGCGCGAGTTGATCATCGGCGACCGCCAGACCGGTAAGACGGCGGTGGCGATCGATACGATCATCAACCAGAAGGGTAAGGGGATGGTCTGCATCTATGTGGCCATCGGGCAGAAACGTGCTCAGGTCGCACAGATCATCAACTTTCTCGAAAAATATGGCGCGATGGATTATACAATCGTCGTCTCGGCGACGGCGTCGGAGTCGGCGGCGTTGCAGTATATTGCGCCGTATGCCGGTTGCACGATGGGCGAAGAGGTCATGGAAAACGGCGTGATCATCGATGGTCAGGAAGTGCGTGATGCGCTGATCGTCTACGATGACCTCTCGAAACACGCGACCGCTTATCGCCAGGTGTCGCTGCTGCTGCGCCGTCCGCCGGGCCGTGAGGCGTACCCCGGCGATGTGTTCTATCTCCATTCGCGCCTGCTCGAGCGCGCTGCGCGCCTGAACGAGGACTATGG
The DNA here is from genome assembly GCF_057785375.1 of Roseiflexus sp. Lineage (NCBI taxonomy): Bacteria > Bacillati > Chloroflexota > Chloroflexia > Chloroflexales > Roseiflexaceae > Roseiflexus > Roseiflexus sp. Next base: position 4,858 of record NZ_JBYNRX010000044.1, on the reverse strand, counting down.
CGGCGGCAGCCTGACCGCGCTGCCGATCATCGAAACGCAGGCGAACGATGTGTCGGCGTATATTCCAACGAACGTCATTTCGATTACCGACGGTCAGATCTATCTGGAGACCGACCTGTTCAACGCCGGTATTCGCCCGGCGCTGAACGTCGGCATCTCGGTGTCGCGCGTCGGCGGCGCGGCGCAGACCCGCGCGATGCGCTCGGTGTCGGACCGCTTGAAGATCGATATGGCGCAGTTCCGCGATCTTGCGGCGTTCGCGCAGTTCGCGTCGGACCTCGACGCCACAACACGGGCGCAGATTGAACGCGGTCAGCGCCTGCAGGAAGTGCTCAAGCAACCGCAGTTTCAGCCGATGCCCCTGGAAGAGCAGGTGGTTATTCTGTTTGCGGGAATCAATGGCTATCTCGATGATGTGCCGATCAGTCAGATCGGACGGTTCAAGTCCGAGTTGTTCAACTATATGCGCACGGCACACCCTGAGGTCGGTAAGATGATCTTCGAGAATCGCCTCGACCGCAAGTTCCCTTCGCCGGAAATTCGCTCCGCAATTGAGAATATGCTGAAGGAATTCAAGCAGATGAGCAATTTTGCGGAGGAGTAGGAGGGGTGAGAGGTAAGAGGTGATGGGTGAGAGGTGAGAGGTAAGAGGTGAGAGGTAAGAGGTGAGAGGTGAGAGGTGAGGGGTAAGAGGTGATGGGTGAGAGGTGAGAGGTAAGAGGTGAGAGGTGAGAGGCGAGAGGTGAGAGGTGAGAGGCGAACCAGTAGAGACGTTGCAGCGCAACGTCTCGCCCGGTGCGGCATTTCGGCGGTTGCATCGCAACGTCTTCTGATCTGAGGAAGTTATGCCCAGTACCCGTGAAATCCGGCGTCGTATTCGCTCAGTGAAGAACCTGGCGCAGATCACGCGCGCGATGGAGATGGTGTCGGCGTCGAAGATGCGCCGCGCGCAGCGAAATGTGCTCGCAACTCGCCCGTATGCCGACCGCCTGCTCGACGTGATGGGCGAATTGACCGGGCGCGCGGTCGGGATGCGCCGCGGCACCCTGCTCGAAGTGCGCCCCGTGGTGAAGGGCGTCGCCCTGATTGTCGTCACGCCTGACCGCGGATTGGCGGGAAGCCTGGTTGCCAATGTGCTGCGGCGCGCGTCGCGCTTCATTCTCGATGAGCAGGAAAAGAAGCATACCGTCGAAGTTCTGGCGATTGGGAAGAAGGGGCGCGATTTTATGGTGCGCACGCACCAGAACCTGGTCGCTGAGGTGACCAAACTTGGCGATTATCCGCGTCTGACCGATATTCTCGGCATTTCGACGAATGTGATCAGCGGCTTCCTAGGCGGGCAGTACGACGAAGTCTATGTGTTGTACAGCCAGTTCATCAATACCCTTGTGCAGCGCCCGACAATCAAACGGTTGCTGCCGATCGACCCGCCGCACGAACCGGCGGAGCGTATGGTCGACTATACCTACGAGCCGAGTCAGGAAGAAGTATTGCGCGAACTTTTGCCGCGCTTCGTCGAAGTGCAACTCTATCAGGCAGTGCTGGAAGCGATCGCCAGTGAGCACAGCGCACGCATGGTGGCAATGCGCAATGCGACCGACAATGCCAAAGAATTGCAGCGCGACCTGACCCTCTCGTACAACAAGACGCGCCAGGCGAATATTACGAAGGAAGTCTCCGAGATTGCGTCGGGTGCGGCAGCCCTGGCGGAAATGTGATGCGATGTACCTGAGTGGAGGATGCTCATGGCCGGAGCAACCGGTGTTGTGACGGATATTATCGGCGTGGTGATCAATGCAAAGTTTCCGGAGAATGAAACGCCGGAAATCTACAACGCGCTGGAGATACCCCTGGAAAATGGCAAGCGCCTGGTCGCAGAGGTGCAACAGCAACTCGGCAGCGGCATGGTCAAGGCTGTGGCGATGAGCAGCACGGACGGCATGCGCCGCGGCGTCAAGGCAATCGATACCGGTCGCCCGATTGCCGTCCCCGTTGGCGCAGGAACGCTTGGGCGCGTGTTCGACGTGCTCGGCGACCCGATCGATGGCGAAGGTCCGGTGCAAACGACCGAGTATCGTCCGATCCATCGCCCGCCCCCCTCGCTCGAGGATCAGTCGACGACAGCGCAGATTTTCGAGACGGGTATTAAGGTTATCGACCTGATCGCCCCGTTTACGCGCGGCGGCAAGACGGGTATCTTCGGCGGCGCAGGCGTCGGTAAGACAGTTATCATCCAGGAATTGATCGCCAACGTCGCCAAGGAGCAGTCGGGATACTCGGTGTTCGCTGGCGTCGGCGAGCGCTCGCGTGAGGGAAACGACCTCATCCACGAGATGAAGGAAGCCCGGATCGACGAGAACACGCGGGTGTTCGACAAAACGGTGATGGTGTTCGGCCAGATGAACGAGCCGCCGGGGGCGCGCCTGCGCGTCGGGTTGACCGCGATGACCATGGCGGAGTACTTCCGCGATGAAGGGCGCGATGTGCTGCTCTTCATCGATAACATCTTCCGCTTTGTTCAGGCAGGTTCAGAAGTCTCGGCGCTGCTCGGGCGCATGCCGTCGCAGGTGGGATATCAGCCGACGCTCGGCACCGAAATGGGTGAATTGCAGGAGCGCATTACGTCTACCAAGAAAGGGTCGATTACCTCGATGCAGGCAGTGTATGTGCCTGCCGACGACTACACCGACCCGGCGCCGGCGACGGTGTTCTCGCACCTCGATGCGACGATCACACTCGAACGCAGCATCGCCGCCAAAGGCATCTATCCCGCCGTCGATCCGCTGGCATCGACCAGCCGCATCCTCGACCCCAACATCGTCGGCGCGGAGCATTACCGTGTGGCGCGTGAGGTGCAGCGCGTGCTGCAGCGCTACAAGGACCTGCAGGACATCATCGCCATTCTGGGTGTCGAGGAACTGTCCGACGACGACAAATTGACGGTCGCGCGCGCGCGCAAGATCGAGCGCTTCTTCTCGCAACCCTTTACTGTGGCGCAACAGTTCACCGGCCGCCCTGGCAAGTATGTGCCGATTGCCGAGACGGTCAAGAGTTTTGCGCGCCTGCTGGCAGGCGAGGTCGATCATATTCCCGAGCAGTTCTTCCTGCTCCAGGGCGGGCTCGATGATGTCATTCAGGCGTATGAGGCGTCACGGAGGTAACGGGCATGCCTATTCATCTCGAGATCGTGACAGCAGAGCGCGTCGTGCTCTCCGATGATGTGGATATGATCAACGCGCCGACGAAAGATGGTCGCGTCGGCATCCTGCCGCGCCACGCGCCGCTCCTGACGATCCTCGAAATTGGTGAACTCGATATCGTCAAGGATGGAGTCACCACTCCCTTTGCGATCTCAGGCGGGTTTATGGAAGTGCTCCCGCATCGCGTGACGATCCTGGCGGATACTGCCGAGCGCGCTGATGAGATCGACGAGGCGCGCGCCGAAGCGGCCCGCCGGGCTGCCGAGCAGCGCATCGCTGAACGCAAAAGCGCCCAGGACCTGGCGCTCGCCGAGGCGGAGTTGCGCCGCGCACTCGTGGAGTTGAAAGTGGCGCAGTTGAAGAAGATCCGGCGTGAGCGCGACTAGTGAGACCGCGCGCTCCCTCTGAGTCGTTATCGCAGGGCACAGGATGCAGTATCATGGATGCTGCTCTTGACCCTGCGATATTTCATGCTGAAGGCACAATCTGCCGGGCAGGAAGGTATGGCAAAGAAAATCGGCATCGACCTGGGCACCGCTAATGTGCTGGTGTATGTCAAGGGTCGCGGGATTGTCCTCTCTGAACCTTCGGTCGTCGCCATTTCGACGAAAGATAATCGCATCAAGGCAGTAGGCGCGGACGCACTGGCGATGCTGGGACGCGAACCGGAAAGCATCGAGGTGATCCGCCCGCTGCGCGATGGCGTGATCGCTGATTACGACATCACCGAGGCGATGCTGCGCTATTTCATTCGCAAGGCGATGGGACCGTTCAGCTTCAGCAAGCCTGATGTCATGGTCTGTATCCCGGCGGGGGTCACGACCGTCGAGATGCGCGCGGTGCGTCAGGCGGCTGAGTCTGCCGGAGCGCGCCACGCCTACCTGATCCGCGAGCCGCTCGCGGCAGCCATCGGCGCCAACATTCCGGTCGCGCAGCCGTCAGGCAACCTGATCATCGACATCGGCGGCGGCACGACCGAGGTGGCGGTCATCTCGTTGAACGATATTGTCGTCAGTCACTCGGTACGCGTCGGCGGCAACAAATTCGACGAAATGATCGCCGCGTATATCAAACGCAAGTATAACGTGCTGGTCGGCGAACGCACCGCCGAGAGCATCAAGATCGAGATTGGCTCGGCGCTGCCGCTCGAGCGCCCCCTGTCGATGCAGGTGCGCGGACGCGATCAGGTGGCGGGACTGCCGCGCACCATCGAGATCGGTTCGAATGAGATCACCGATGCGCTGCAGGAGCCGCTGGAGGCGGTGATCGATGCAGTGCGCCGCGTCCTCGCCGAAACACCGCCGGAATTGTCGTCCGATATTATCGATAAGGGGATGATTATGACCGGCGGCGGTTCGATGCTGCGCCGCATCAACGAACTGCTCACCGATGTGACCGGCGTTCCCTGTTATGTCGCCGATCAACCGGCGAACTGCGTCGCCATCGGCACCGGACTGGCGCTCGAATATATCGACATCCTGCGCGATAGCCTCAGCGGGGATGATTTGAATTAGGGGTTTCACTACCGTACACTTTTTTTCTGGGGGTTGACTTATGGTATACTCCATGGCGAGTCCCAGCCCTAGGAGGAATCATGAGCGACAACGTACGCCGATACCGTGCCATCCGCCAAGCCTTGAACCGGCTCTACCCCCACG
>NZ_JBYNRX010000043.1:0-38813 GCF_057785375.1 Roseiflexus sp. | reverse complement strand
CGCAGGCGCTCGACGAACGCGGCGTGCGTCGGGTCCGCCAGGCCGCGCTGGAGCGCGGCAAGGAGCGCAGCGGCATCGCCTGCCCACAGCGCCGCCGGGTCGAGCCACAAGCCGGGGAAGACGCGGCTGCGCAGCGTCCCGTCCGCTTCCGGCGGCAGCGGCGTGAACACCCCCTCGCGCAGTTCCCACCAATCAACGCGCTGCTCATACGTCTGCGCCACCAGGTACTCGCGCACGCCGACGCGCGCGTAGACGCGCTTTTTGTCGTGCAGGTCGTAAGCGGCGCTGCTGGCGGCGACTTCGACGATCAGGTCGGGCGGACCTTCGATGTAGTCGTCGCCGGTGACACGCGAGCGCCCGCCGTGGTGCGGCTCGAGGCGCAACAAGGCATCCGGCTGGTGTTCGTTCTCGAAGTCGAGCACAACCGTGGCATTGTCGCTCCCGTCCACGCCTGGCGTTGACGCGGTATAGACGCCAAGCCAGGTGACGAGGAGCAGATGGACTCTACCATGCTGGCGGTGACGAACTGGTGATGCCACGTAGACGACTCCATCGATCAATTCAGCCTTCTTGATGTCGGGGTGCAGCGCATAGCGCCGGGCGAACTCGACGCGCGTCAGGCGGTCGCCGGAGTGCAACGGCGGGCGCGCGGCGGGTGAATCGTGTGTGGCAGCGTGAGATGTTGTTTCCGACTCGACGCTCATAGCATGTTCTCCTGCACATAAAGTATAGATGGCTCGTGCAGGATGCGCAAATAATGCTCATCTTCCGAAGAAGACGACAATCAGCGTGACGGCGAAGAACCCTAGCGATACGGCGAACAATCCATACCAGCTACGGTAGCGGGATGGTGAGCAGGGGTAGGTGAGCGGACGGATGAACACCTGAATGTACGCCATGGTTGCCACGAACTGCGCCACGAACAACCCGATCTTTGTCAGCACCCAGGGCGTCCAGCCAGTGTAGAGTTGCGCTAGCGCGATGCCGGAGATCAGGACGCCGGCAAACACGACATCGACGAATTTGACTTCGTGCCGGATGTAGGCGCGCAGGAGTGCGACGTCAGTCGCCACATCACCTGTGTTCGTCGTCAGACGTGGCTCGAAGGTATGCACCACCAGCAGTGACGCAGCGACGGCGCCCATCCAGAGCGCAAAACAGGCCACGTGGATCAGGAGGAGAAACTGGTACATCTCGTCGACCTGCTGTTCTGAACCACGGAGACACAGAGGACACAGAGAATATCACTATCGTTTCGCTGCAAAGGGGTACAGCAAAGACCTCAAGGGTCAGGTGCGTTCAACCTTCAACCTTCCCACCTTCAACCTTCAACCTTCAAACCTCTCAGCCATTCCGTCAAATCGAGCAGCGCGTCGAGGTTGATCTCGTGCGCCATGGGGTATTCGCGGTAGGTGAGCGCCACGCCAAGTTGGCTCAGGAAGTCGCGGCTGGCGCGCCCGTGGGCGACTGAAACAACCTGGTCGCGTGTGCCGTGGATGACCAGGAACGGCTTATTGGTCAGTGCATTGCGGTCCGGCAATTCATCGATGATCGTCGAGGGCACAATCCCGCTCAATACCGCCGCGCCCGCCGTCAGATCGGGGCGCGTCAGCGCTGTCAGCGCCGCCATCGTTCCTCCCTGGCTGAACCCGGCGACGATGACCCGCGATGGATCGGCGTGGTATGCCCGGGTCGCCTGTTCAACGAACTGCGCCGTCACCTGTGCGGCGTGGCGCGCCTGAACATCATCGACGGCGATGGCGCCGTCTGGCGTGAACCCGATCTCGAACCAGGCATACATGCCGGGCATGAGCACGAGCGGTGCGCGCGTGCTGAGCACCAGAAATTGCGGATCAATGTAGGGTGTGAGACCGAACAGGTCCTCTTCGTTGCTGCCGTACCCGTGGAAGAGAACGAGCAGCGGCGGGCGCGGGTCGTTACCCGCTGCGGGGCGCACCAGATGATGGAGCGGCAGGTTACGCGGTTCCACGTTCATGGTCCTCCAGTGATTCGCCGCTGTACGCCGCGTTGCGACAGTCGGAACCAAAACTCAGCACAGCCAGTCCGATGACGCCGCCGAGGATGCAGGCGGCGGGCAGCCAGGACGCCGCCAGAACAGGCAGCGTCGCCAGGAGCACGCCGGTTTCGGCGGCGTGCAACAGTTGGACGCCAAGCGCAATCGCGCCGAAACAACTGACCTGCAACGGGCGCAGGCGCGGTCCCACAGCGCACGACGCCGTGCCGCGTCCCTGGCGCAGGCGCACCGCCACTCCGCCGAGCAGCGTCGTCAGCGCCAGCCATACCCCGCCGGCGCCGGGCGCCAGAGAAGTGTCAAGCCAGCCGATGACAAGCCATGCAGCCGACGCGCCAGCCGCAATCAGAGCGAAGAGGATGTTCCAGTCTGCGCGACTCATGCCATTGCTCCAGCATACCGGCGCCGGTCAGGACGCGCGATGAGCAACGGGTGACGAGCATCTGCCCGTAAGTTGCTCCGGCGTCTCTATTGTACTCGAAGTTGGAGCGTCGTTTTCGAGATGATTATCTCGCGCTGCGGCATGATACAATGAAAGGTGAGTGCTGTTCTTCGGGAAACGTATGATGATACCTTTCAAAACAATCGAGGCGATCAGTGATCGGATTGTGCAGGAGTTTGAGCCTGAATTGATTATTTTATTCGGTTCCTATGCTTATGGTCATCCTCAAGAGGACTCCGATGTCGATCTCCTTGTGGTGATGCGCCATGATGGAAACAACGTTTACAAGGCTATTGACATCCTGAACCGGGTCCAGCCACCCTTTCCCATCGATCTCCTGGTGCGCTCGCCGGAAGAGTTCTGGCAGCGTATTGCGCTCAACGATTCATTTCTGTGCGATATTCTTGCCAGAGGACGTATCTTATATGCATCCGCTCACAGCAGAGTGGATCAGTAAAGCCGAGGGTGACTTCGCCACTGCGCAACGCGAGTTGCGCGCACGCAGTTCCCCGAATTATGATGCCGCTTGTTTCCATGTGCAACAGTGTGCGGAGAAGTATCTCAAAGCGCGCCTTCAAGAAGCAGGACAGGTTATTCCGCGCACCCACGATCTCGTGGTGTTGTTGAACCTGCTGCTGCCTGTCGAGCCTGCCTGGACGCACCTGGCTTCCGATCTTCGGGCGTTTACAGTCTTCGGTGTAGCTTTCCGCTATCCGGGTTTCATCTGCCGACCGTACAATGGCGCGTGATGCAGTAAGGCGATGTGTTGCTGTACGAAAAGCGGTGCGCCAGTCATTTGGACTGTCGGTCTAACCTTTTCACATCGTGCGTATGCTATAATTGAGGTATGTCCTACAGCGATTTCAAACTGCCCGAACTGAAGCGTCGCTTCAACCTGATCCTGGAAGAAGACGCCGATCTCTTCAGCGCAGCGCCAGAAACGCCGGTCAGCGACTGGCTTCGGGCGACCTTGCATGAGACGCTCTCGGTCGCACTGGCGATCAATACCGAGAAGGGGCGCTCTGAATTGATCATTGCGCCCATCCTGGTGGAATTGCGCAAACAGACCGGGTACGCCATCAGCTTCTTTTCCGGCGTCGATTTTACCGTTGACCCGTCTCAGGGATTGAACGGCGTATGTGATTTTATTGTCTCACTGTTGCCGGAGCAGCTCTTCGTCAGTGCACCGGCGCTGATCATATTCGAGGCGAAGAATGAGGATATCAAGGGCGGCTTCTCGCAATGCATCGCAGCGATGATCGCAGCACAGCGCTTCAATGAGCGCGAAGGAAACGCTCTTCCGCTCATTCACGGCGCCGTTACTACCGGCACGAACTGGCGCTTCCTGCAATTGGATCAGAACGTCGTGTGCATTGATCGTCGCGAGTATTACGTCGATAATCTTCAGAAACTGCTTGGCATCCTGATGACGATAACCGGAAAACTGGCGGTTACCCCGACGCTTCCCTGACGGCGCGCCCCGGCAGCCAGATTGCCGCCAGGAACGCCAGTGCGCACGCTGCAACTGCAAAGAGAAACGTTTCTCCCACTACCTGCGCCGCCACGTCGATCAAGAACATCCGCGCCCGGTCGAAGTCTGCCAGCATCGCCGGGTCCGCAGCGCGTCGCAGCGCGTCCTGCCGTTGCACCCCCCACAATGTCAACGTCGAGACTCCAGCAGTCATGCCGATCAACCGCAGAATGATCACCAGCGCCGACGCCGCGCCGCGTCGTTCGGGTCCGGCAGCCGTGATGATCGCCGATGCCGTGGGCGCCAGCGCCAGACCGACGCCGCACCCCGCCAGCATCAGCCCGCCGACCATCGTCCAGTAATCGGTGTCCGATTGCCAGCGGCTCATCGCCAGGTATCCGGCGGTGGCCACTGCCAGCCCGATCAGCGCCGGAAGCCGTTCGCCGAACCGTCCCGCCAGGCGACCGCCGGGCCACGCCAGCAATGCCAGCGCCAGGGTCAGCGCCGACAATACCAATCCGGTTTCCCACGCGCCCCGGCGCAGGATGTCCGGGTCGGTCGGGTAGAGCAATCCCAGCCGTGTGTTGATGAACAGCGGAACGTTGGCGATCGCCAGCGCCAGCACAAACCCGATCAGGATGTTCATGATCGATGCTGCAACCGTTCCGCGTTGCCGGAACAGCACCAGGTCGAGCAGTGGATCGCGCGCCCGCCGCTCGACCCAGATGAACGCTGCCAGCACGACAAGCGACGCCAGCGTCAGCGGCAGCGCATAGGGCGGTGGTCCAGGACGCTCGCCATAGAAATCGGTCTGCCCCAACTCGGCGCCGGCGCCCATACCGATGTTGAACGCCGTCAGGCTGAGCGAAATCAGCACCGCGCCGCGCCAGTCGAACCTGCCCGTCGCGCGGATAATGACCACGCGCCGCAATGCCATCCAGGTCAGCGCCAGAGCGATGACGCCAAACGGCACATTGAGCCAGAACAGCAGTCGCCAGTCATCGAACAGCCGCATCAGCGCACCGCCGTACACGTGCCCAACCATCCACCCGGCGGTATCTACGGCGGCGATCACCCCGAGCGCCGCCGGGCGCCGCTCCGGCGGAAAGAGATCGCTCACCAGCGCCATCGAAATCGGCACCAGCGCCCCCGCGCCAAGCGCCTGCACCACCCGCCCCAGCACGACCTCCTCGAGCGCCGGCGCGACCGCAACCACAATCGAGCCGAGGGTAAAAATGGTCAGGCAGATCATGTAAGCGGCGCGTCGTCCATACAGGTCGGACAGGCGACCGGTAAAGGTCATGCTGATCGTATAGGCGAGCAGATAGCCGGTAATGATCCACGAGGCGCGATGCAGTTCGGTGTCGATTGAGACGCTCAGATCAACCATGATCTTCGGCAGCACCGCGGTGACAATCGTCAGATCGACGGCGCCGACGAAGACGGCGGTGCAGACTAGGGCAAGCGCCACCGATGGCTGCTGAAGCCACGCGGAGATACCGCGTTCTGCGGATGGCTGGGGTGGGCTGATGGTCGCCGGTTTCTGCTCAATCGTCAAGGAACACCTTCCTCGGGTTGATGCGAACGCCAGCACCCTTCATCACACAAAGACGCAGAGGCGCAAAGATGCCATCATCAACAGAGTTCATGCCCGCATTCTCTGTGCCTTTGCGCCTTTGTGAGCGCTTATAAAGACGCTGGCTCTAACACTCAATCGGCGCCCGCACATCGACCGGTTGATCGTAGGCGCTGAAAATCAGCGTCCAGGTAGTTGGCTCCTGGGCATCGGGCGCTTTGTCGACCAGCACGATCTTTGCCAGCCGTAACGTTTCCCGGTCTGCCCAGATGTCGGCAGCGACCGGAGTGGCGCCGATCAGCCCGCCGCTGATCTCTGCAAGGCGCGCGCCGGGAATCGTGCCGCGCAGATGGTAGGTCGAGCGACCATCCAGGTCTTCTTCACCAACGAGGGTGATGTTTTCGATGCCATCCTGGAGCAGACGTTCAATTCCTTTCTGCGCATCGAACAGAATAGCGGCATCGAATGCCTGTCCTGGCGCCAGACATTGCCAGGCGCGCGTCAGCGGGTTGGTGATGTACTGCTTCCCTGCCAGCGAGACGGTGCGCACCTCGCTGACGCCGGCTGCGCTGCGCAGTTTGAGCGTTGCCAATGCCCCGTCGGGTCGGCGGAGCGCGCCTTCGATGGAGGTAAGGATGAACACGCGCGATGGGTCGCTGTACACCGGTTGCCCTGTCACCGTAATCGAGAACGCCAGGCTTTGTGCTGCGCTCGTCGCCTGACCGGCGCGTGCGCTGATCTCGGCTGGCGTCGGCGTTGGCGTGGGGGTGACGGTCGGCGCGCCTGCGCCGCACCCTGCAAAGAAGAATGCCGCGACAACCATCAGCATCGTCGCGCGCAATGGTTGGAACATCTGTCGCCTCCCTGGAGCGTCTATTTTAGAGATGCCGTATCAGCAGCATCTCATCCTCGTTGGCGTATCCTAAGGTCTGGTAGAACGCCTGCGCTGCCGCATTGTCGCGCCCGGTGAGGATGCGCAGTTCTGTTGCGCCTGCTTCGCGCGCCAGTTGTTCGGCGCGCGCCACAAGCGCCGATGCCACGCCGCGCCGCCGGAACGCTTCAACCACGAACAACTCGGTCACTTCTGCATACATCACATTGTAACAGAGCCATGGTATCAGGCGCAGACACGCGAAGCCAATGGCTTGATCGTCATTGCAGGCAATCAATGCAGATTCGACGCCGCTGCACCGGGCAAGTTGCTCCGCCATGCACTCCGGGGACATCTGTACGCCGTTGAATGCGGCATTCAGTCGGGCAAGCGCCGGCGCATCGGCCGCTGTCGCAAGGCGAATTTCCATGGTATGCTCATCGTATCGTGGTTCAGCCGGTTGCATTATACCCGGTGTTCTCCATGCACGTTCTTGTTCTTGGCGCTGGCGCCGCCGGTCTTGCCGCCGCTCGACGACTGCACGCCGCAGGGGTGACGGTTCAGGTGGTCGAGGCGCGCCATCGGATCGGCGGCAGAATCTGGACCGATGAAACCTTCGCGCCGTTTCCTGTCGAATACGGCGCAGAGTTCATCCACGGCGAACATGCCGCAACTCATGCGCTTGCCGCTGCTGCGCGCATCGAAACCATCCCGATTGACCGGTATGGACGTTTGCGCTGGAGCGATGGCAGTCCGGCGTGTGCGCTCGATGCGCTGCCGGTTGCCCGGCGCACCCTGATCGCGGCGTTGTTTCAGGCATTCGACCGGTTGCGCGACATGTCGCTCGATGTGCCGGATCGGTCGCTGGCAGATTATCTGCGCAACGACGGGTTCGATGATGAGGCGCTGCACGTTGCGGACGTGTTGCTGGCGCAAACGTGCTGTGCGCCGGTCGAGACGTTGAGTTGCGCCGATCTGTCGCATGAATTGCGTGTTGATCATGCCGGGAAGCGGGAATATCGTCTGCGCCCGGGGTACGCGCCGCTGCTCGCATGGTACGCCGGCGGTCTCGACATTCGTTTCGGCGCGGCTGCGTGCGTGGTGCGCCGTGCCCCTGGCGGAGTTATGGTCGAAACCGATGCTGGCGTGTTTCACGCCGATTGTTGCATTGTGACGATCCCGGCGGCAGTGCTGCAACGCGGCGTACCACAGTTCGATCCGCCACTCAGCGCATCGAAGCAGTGGGCGATCCACGCGCTGCGCGTCGAAGCAGCGACCAAACTGCTCTACTGTTTCGATGAACCGATGTGGGATGCCGACCTAACCTTCATGGCGCATACTGGTCTTGCGGCGCGCTGGTGGCCAGCCGCACACGCGGCGCGTGATGCGGCCGTTATCATCGCCTATGCCACTGCGGAGCGCGCACGCACGCTCGATGCGCTCGACGAAGCGGAAGCGATTGCTATCGGCTTGCGCGAATTGCAAACGCTGCTGGGACGGGACGATCTGGCGCAGCGATGCGTTGCGGCGCGACGTGTCGCCTGGAGCGCCGACCCCTTTGCATATGGCGGATATGCGCACGTTCCGCCAGGTGCGGCTGTCGCGCGACGCCTCCTGGCGATGCCGGAGGGAGCGACGCTCTTCTTTGCCGGCGAAGCAACGGCGTATGACAGCAACCCGCAGACCGTGCATGGCGCCATCGAGAGCGGCTGGCGCGCTGCGGGCGAGGCGCTGGAGTCTTACTCCTCCTCGACGCAAATCTTCCGCTGAACAATTGCCGCAATCGTGCGGAACAGCAAGAGAACGATCAACGCTCCCAGCGCAATCAGGAGCGCATACGCCATCCCCTGGAACAGAGGCATGCTCGTTTTCGCCGCCATCAACACGGTTGCAATCGTGATTGCCGCCATCGGGAATGAATACGCCCACCACGACAGGTAGAAGGGAATGTTCACAAACTGACGGTATTGTGTAAGCAGCGTCAGAAAGATGAAGAGCGCAAAATAGTACAGAATCCTGGCAAATCCATCCAGTTCAAAACCGCTTACTTCATGTTCCATCAATCGGAGATAAGAAATGAATCCAATCGCCGGCGGTGCGATCATGATAAACAGCGTTGGCGTAAGGCGCTCAGGGAGCGGATTGTGGAAGATGATACGATACAGGAAAAGGATAAACAGCGCCAGCCAGAAGATCAGACCAATACTGAAGAAAAACCAGGATATCTCGATCGAAGCGTGCTCAATACCTGAAATCGGCACAATGATATTGCCAACCATCGGGATGAACCAGGCAGGATTGATATGCTGAATCTGGAGCGTTGTTCGCTGCATCCAGGCGGATAGAATTGCAATCGTGAGCGCCAGATGTCCGATGGCGCCGATCATCCAGAAGGCGCGCGAAACGTCGCTGTTCAGCCGCATGAACGCAATGCTGAACAATAGCAGGCTGATCGAAATCGTCGGGAAGAAATTGATCTTGATCGGATGGGCGAATTCCCGCTTGACCGCATCGGGGTAGCGTGCCGCCTTCAGCGCATACAGTGTTGCAATCGCCAGAAAGACCGCCAGTGACGCAACGAGCAGGACGCCGCTGATGGCGAACGGAAGCGCCAGCAAGCGTTCCGCACGCTGCGCCGCAATCGTCGTTCCCGTCAGACCGAGCACTGCGGCAAAGAATGAGATGGGGAAAAACTGCAAACGTGGGCGTGCTGCGGCCCGGCTCTGATCGCCCGTCGAAACCTGGATCGATGGTTGCTCCATCATACGCTCACTCCTGGCATATCCGGCACATTGAGATCGTCTATATGATGCAGCGCAGGCGCGCCGGGTTACAGGATTATGTGCAAACGGGCAGGCGCTGCGATCTGAAGCCCTTGCTCAGGGTTGAGGGCAGTGCGCCGCCCTGCCCGCACTCACGCCCGGCGGGGCTGCCACTTGTCTGACTGAACGCCACTTGGTATAGGCGCCTTTGCGCCACTGCGCCTTCGCGTTACAGTCACAACGCCAGGACGCCGGGACACGAAGCATTATGTGCGCGGTCATTCGGACAATAATGGTTTCTGAGAAAATTATCCGATATCGCCCGGTTAAGCCTGCGCAGGCGGGCGTTGCACCCGTAGCCTGCGGCTTCAGCCGCCGGGCGGGCGAGTGGATCGCTGATACCAGGGCGCAGTCATGCGTCCACGATACGCCTGCCGGTGTGCGTTGACCGTTACGCCTTGCGAACCGGGCGCTCGAACATCTTGTCTGACTGACCGCCATGTGGTATGAGATGCGCAGCGGGTACGTCATGGTGTGTCCATTTGTGACCTTCGTGGTTACTGCACACCGGCTGAACCACCAAGGACACGAAGCGCATGAAGGGGAAGAACCATGAAGCGCATTTCCTGTGTGCCCCTTTGTGACTGCGTAACGCGGAATGTATTCCGCCCGTCTGCCGATAATGAAGCACATTTCCTTCGTGTCCCTTTGTGACCTTCGTGGTTGCTTGTTGCAGTGAAGTCATGCTTCGGCGATCTCCTACTCTGTGCCGATGAGGCTGACCATGTCCCCCGGTTGCAGACGGGTGGCGCCATCAACCAGCGTCATCTGACCGTTGCGCAGCGTTCTGCCAAAGATCACCCGCCATTGCTTGGCGCGCAGCAGTTCATCGACGGTCAGCAGACCGATCTCCGGGCGTGTGATGCGCACCGTGCGATTGACCAATTTCTGCCCCACCGCGCCAAGGTCGCGCAGGCTTTGCGCTTCGCTGGTATAATCCACACGCCAGATGCGCTGAAGCGTGGCGATCGTCACAATCATACCGATCACGCCGACCGGGTAGGCAATCGAATACCCGATCACCGGGTCGGTCAGCAATTGATCGCGGGTAGTGGCGGGCGCAATGGTTTTGATCTGTTCCAGCACGGCTGCCAGCGCCGGGGTGTTGGTCAGGCTTCCGGCAAACAGCCCAGCAGCAAGAGTTGGACGCAAGCCGAAGGCGTACTGCACTCCGGCGACGGCCAGCGCTGCGACGATCAGCATGCCGACGATCAGCAGATTATCCCGCAATCCTTTGCGCTGAAACGATGCAAAGAATCCGGCGCCGCTGCTCAGCCCAATGGTATAGACGAAGACCACCAGTCCGAGGGTATAGACGACCTCCGGCAACTTGAGGTCTGGATCGAGTGCGCCGATCGCCAGCCCGGCAAACAACACGGCAGCGACGCCAAGACTGTGTCCGAACAGGCGGATGCGACCAAGCGGATAGCCGATCGCGGCCACGATGAAGAGGAGCAGGAGCGCATTGCTCTTGAGCAGTTCGACGAACCACGTCATGGTTTGCACCTTGCACAAAAAGAGCGCCGTCCGCTTGTGCGGCGGCGCACACGCATATCCCGACGAAAGCCGCGCCGATTATACGCCGCTTGTCGATTCGGGACAAATAGAGAAGGAATGCATATGCCAGAACCGTCACCAGGGTGGGAGGGAACCATTCTGGCGTTTGTGGCGATTGCGACGGTGTTGATCGGAAGCGCCTACAGCATCGCGCTTGTGTATGAAACACCGGTGCCGTGGGCGGTACTCCTGGTGATCGCCGCGATTGCAGCGCTCTGGCTGCGGCGCCGGAGACGGAAGAGGTAGCGGCGTTTATGGGGTGCGCGCGCCAATTGCGTTAGCAGCAATGGGGAGCAAGTTTCGTGCAAGATTGACGAAATCTTCGATCAGAAACGGCTTGGCGATATAATCATTAATACCGGCTTCGCGCGCCTGCCGCTGCAATTGTGGGGTGTCATATGCGGTGAAGAGCACCGTAGGCGTATCAGGCTTGCGCTGCCGGATTGAGGTGAGCAATGACAATCCGTTCATACCACGCAGGTTGTAATCGCTCATCACAAGATCATAGGCATGCTGTTCGAACAGGTCGAGCGCTTCTTCGGCGGAATAGGCGGTATCGAGCAGGTAGGGCGCGCCAAGAGTGCGCATTCCAAGCGCAATGACGCTGGCAATCATGCTATCGTCCTCAATGAGCAGAATGCGAAATGGTTTTCCGCCGCTCATAACACGCCCTTTTTGTTCAGAACGGCAGTGTGGCGGTTTTCCCCGGCACGCCTGGAGTCTGCACGTTTCCCGGTTCGATGTCTGGCAGGAGTTCCTGAGATAGCCATCCTATCGATGCTATAGTACCATGCCAGTCGTTAAATTCAAGTGACGATATTCGCGTATGTCATCGTATTTTTCTCATCCCGCCATCGATCCCGTTGATCTTGAGGTCTTTCACAACCGGTGCGCTGCGATTGCCGAAGAGATGGGCGCTGCGCTTGGGCGGAGTGCGCTTTCGGCGAATATCAAGGAGCGACGCGATTTTTCCTGCGCCGTCTTCGATGCGCAGGGCCGGATGGTTGCGCAGGCGGCGCACATTCCAGTGCATCTAGGCGCCATGCCGCGTTCGGTCGAAGCGGCGCTGGCGCAGTTCGTCCTTGCGCCGGGTGATGTCGTCGTGCTCAACGATCCCTACCTCGGCGGCACTCATCTTCCTGACATCACCACCGTCGCTCCCGTGTATGCCGGGGCAACGCTGATTGGCTACACCGCGACTCGCGCGCACCATGCCGATGTCGGCGGCATGACCCCTGGTTCAATGCCGATGAGCCGTGAGGTGTATCAGGAGGGATTGATCATCCCGCCAACCCTCCTCGCACGCGGCGGTGTTCCCGATGAGGCGGTCATCGGGGTGATCTGCCGCAACTCACGCACCCCCGATGAGCGTCGCGGCGATCTGGCCGCCCAACTCGCCTGTCATCGCGTCGGTGCGCAACGCCTGGCGGAACTGGCGGAACGCCATGGATCGGATTGGGTGGCGCGCCATATGGATGCGCTCCTGGCGTATGGCGAACGCCATATGCGCGCAGTGATCGCCGCAATACCGGACGGCGCCTATGCCTTCGAAGACATGCTGGACAATGATGGCGTCGCCTCTGACCCGCTGATGATCTGTGTGCGGATCGACATCCGCGGTGATCACGCCATCGTAGATTTTGAGGGAACAGCGCTGCAGTGTCGCGGACCGCTCAATGCCCCGCGTGCAGTGACCGAATCGGCGGTGCTTTACTGTTTCCGCTGTCTCGGTCCGCCTGATATGCCATCGTCTGCTGGCGCGTTTGCGCCGCTCGATATTCGCGTTCCCGAGGGGAGCATTCTGGCGCCGCGTCCTCCTGCTGCCGTGGCTGGCGGGAATGTCGAAACGGCGCAGCGTGTCGTTGATGTTGTGTTTGGGGCGCTGGCACAGGCGTTTCCCGACCGCATTCCCGCTGCATCGGCAGGGACGATGAACAACTGGACGTTTGGCGGGGTTGAGTCTGAGGGCGCACCGTTCGCCTACTACGAAACGCTTGGCGGCGGGATGGGCGCTCGTCCGGCGCTGCCGGGTCTTGGCGGTGTGCAGGTGCATATGACCAACACCCTCAATACGCCGGTTGAGGCGCTGGAGCGACAGTTCCCGCTGGTAGTGCGTCGCTACGGGTTGCGCCGTGGTTCGGGCGGAGCCGGGCGCGTGCGCGGCGGCGATGGCCTGGTGCGCGAGATTGAATTCCGCGCACCGGTCACTGTCAGCCTGTTGACCGAACGCCGGGTGTATGCTCCCTACGGGTTGCATGGCGGCGCTCCCGGCTTGCGGGGACGCAACGTTCTGTTGCGCGACGGCGAGGAGCGCACGCTTCCCGGCAAGACCACTATCGACCTGCAACCCGGCGACATCCTGCGCATCGAAACGCCCGGCGGCGGCGGCTTCGGCGCCTAGGAGCACGGATAGAACACAGATACACACGGATCAAGACGGATTCTCACGGATTGGGTTCTCAGTTCTCGCTTCTCGGTTCTGAGTTCTCGGTTCTCGGTTCTCACGGCGACCAGACATACAGGTAAAACGCCATCGTACTATATGGGTTGCGCCACTCGCGTATGAGCTTGAGTTCGGGAAAGCGCCGCTCAATGTCGAAGGCGACGACTTCCTGGGCGTCGAGGGTCACAAAGATGGGGTGACGCTGCGATGGCGTCAATCATGGCACGGGCGTCGGGTGACGAAAAATCAATATCAGTAAAGGAAATACGCCGTTCGTTGCGGAGGTAGATTTTCGGACCAACGTGGACAACTCGCTCATGGATGGAGCTGACAATCACAATGCCGCCCTTTTCTGAAGCTATGGCACTGAGGGTAGTGTAGACATCCGGCAGATGGTATCCTGCTGACCAGGACTCGATGTACTGTCGTCGATCAACCGCGCTCAACCAGGCGTCTGCGGGTTCTCTGGCATAGTGACTATTGAAAACAAGACCCCAAAGCATAGAAATTGCCAGGACGATGATTCCTGCGCCGCGCACAATGTAGGGAAAATGAGAGATCTGGCTTGTACCGAGACCGGCGGCGAATAACAGCATTGGCCACACCGGCAGGATGTAGCGAGGATAGAGTGCGCTTCCGATCACAGCCAGCGCCAGGCAGAAGAGACCGGCAGCAGCAGCGAGGATCAGGCTCAGACGACGCATGCGTGGCAGACTCAACCCAAATCCGATCAGGACAAGCCCCGGTAACGGGAGAGTGATTGCTGTCCATTCGCCGATCTGAAGAATGTTTCCTGTCAGGCGCTCGATCTGGAGCGCCAGATTGGTAGCGCCGATTTTCTGGCTTTCAGCGCCGCCATAGTTGAATGGGGCAAATGCGGCAATTCCGAGCAGGGTTATGATCAGGGCGGTGCGCAGCAGCGCCCATCGTGAATGGGGGTAATCCGGCGTCACCGGTCGAATCAGGATAATCAGTGCGGGGAGCGCGAAAAGAAACAGACCGGGCAGTTTGACCAGTGCAGTAAGCGCTGCCAGTGCGCCCACGCTTGCTGCTTGCCAGCGATTCGGTTGGACTGTCATTGTCATCCTGAGACTGGCTGCCAGGAGGAAACTCGCCATGCTGCCCAGCATTGCGTCGGGAATAGCGAGACGATCATGGATAATCGCCAGAGGTGAGAGGATATACAGCAAACCGGCAATGACACCGGCTGTGGGATTGGCGATAACCCTCCCGCTGAGCCACAGTCCAACTACAGTAAGCCAGCCGCACAGCACCGACAGGAGCCGCCCGGTGAGCAGCGGGTCCCACGGAAGGCGGGCGAGGGCGGCCAGAAACAGTTCGTGAATAAGTTTACCATCGTGAATGGTAAATTGGAGTTGAGCCGGAAATTGTTGGGCACGATACAGATAGATTGCCTCGTCGTTGAACAATGGCAGCGTCATCAATCCCGGCAGACGTGTTGTGAGGAAGACCATGCAGAGCAGGAGTAACACCAGTCGTTCGTTGCGGATGATGCGGTCTGTTTCCATGTCGCCGTCGTCTCTGTTTCAGTGGCTTTCACTGGTCTGTTTCTTCGCCTATTGCGCGGTCTTTCCCGGTTCGACCATGACCGTTGCGCTTGACGCTGTGCCGTCCTGGGGCCTTTGGATGGGCGCCGCAATGCTGATCGTGCAGGGTCTGGCGGTCATCTTTTGGGCGCTGGGCATGTACGGCGCGCGCGGCGGTTTTGCTGTGGCGCTGGCGGCAGTGCTGGCGTGGGCGGTCGAGCATCTTGGCGAAACCACCGGCTGGCCATTCGGTCGCTATCAGTATACCGAGATGTTACAGCCGCAGATACTGGGGATCGTGCCGGTTCCGATCACCCTTGCCTGGTTGATGGCCGGGTTCGGGTCGTGGCAACTGGCGCGCCTGGCGCTTGGTAGTCGCGGCGGGCGCGTCGGTCGCGCAGCGCTTACCGGTGTGCTGATCGTTGTGCTCGATCTGCAGATCGAGACGGTCGCTACCTTTATCAATTCGTACTGGACGTGGATCGACACCGGTCCGTATTACCAGGTGCCGCCGCAAAACTTCGTTGGCTGGTGGGGCGTTGGATTTCTTATGGCGCTGATCGTCACGAGCCTTCTGCCGCCTGACGCGGGCGGCGAGCCGGTCGCTGCGCCGGCGTCAGCGAATTCATCGCGCTGGATGAACCTCCTGCCCTTTATCTGGCAGCGAGTTCCTGCACTGCTCTACATTCTGAGCAGCATCTTCTTCACTGCCGCGAACCTGGCGCGCGGCTATCCGCTGGCGGGTCTGGTCGGCGTGATCTTCCTGGCAGTCGCTGCATGGATTGGCGCCACACTGCGACCACGTCCGCCCAGAGGCGGCTAATGTCGCGCTTTCCACGCAGCAGAACGCGGTACGCCTCCAACCGCTCTTCGTTGACCTCGTCGCGCAGGGCGTCGACCGCTGCTGTCAGGCGCGCCTGCACGTCGGCGACAATCGCTTCTTCTGGCGCTGTCAGATCACTGGTGTGCGGCGGTCCGACGCGGATGAATGCTTCGGGCCGCTGCTCGCCGCGAAATTCGTAGCGCAGCGCAACGGGCCAGAAGAGTACATCGCCTGCCTGCTTCGCAATGCGCGCAACGCCGGGGTAGACCTTTAATGGCCGGCGGTCGTTGGGAACGATGCGCCCCTGCGGCAGAATCCAGAGCATACGGTCACGCCGTTCGCGCAGCAGACGACTGATGTAGGCAATCGAGCGCTCTGCCTCGCCAGGGCGACGCCGGTCAACTGAGAAGGCGCCGCACCAGGTGAAGAATCGGTAGATGCGCAACTGCTTCTCTTCCATCATAATGTAACTCTGGAACCGCTCGTTGAGCACGATTTTGTCCAGCAGAAACGCCATGTATCCGTCCCACCAGCCAGGGTGGTTCATGTAGACAATGACCGGACCTTCAGACGGGTGGGGTACAGGTCCCGCGATGTGCAACCAGACCCGATCAAACATCGAACGGCAGGCGGGCAACACCAGCGTGCGGTAGATCAGTTCCTTGCCTAATGCATTGCGATGCGCAGGGATCGTCGGTTGGGCGTCCTGCTGAAGCGTTGGCGGTGTGGTTTGGATGCTGGTCATACCCGATAGTGCGGAGAGCGCGGTTGGACAATTATGCTTCGCCTGTCACAATCTAACTATACCACGTTCCGGCGATCTCCCCCGTCACCTTGCACTCAGGCGCACCCATCCGCGTCGGATGGCGATTTCCAGGGGCCAGAGCAGGGCAGCCAGACCGATCAGCCAGGGCCACAGTTCGGTGTCGGGCAGCCGTTCGGTGCTACGGACGGCGCTGCCCGGCGCGATGATCGGACCTCCGCGCAGGGCGCTGCCGCCGGTGATCGCGCTGATATTGTTCATCAACCGCGCACCGGTTTGCGGATCGGCGGGCGGGAGGTATTCGTCCGAGTAGCGCTGCACGTAGCCCGCCTGCGCTGCGCGCACCTCACTCCCTTTTTGCTGGCGCACCTCAATGGCATACGGTCCATCGGTCGGCAGAATCAGCGCCTGCTCATAGCGCCCCGGCGCCGTCTGCCGCAGGGTGATGAGACGTGAAGAACCATCGGGCAGCACAATCGTCGCCTGGGTGTCCGCCAGATCGAGCGGTCGCCCGCCTGGCGCGATCGAATCGGCCACGATGCGCACGCCGTCGCCGTCGCGGACGACGCGCACCTGGAGCGGTCCACTGTCCGGTTCGGGGAGGGTGTAGCGGATCAACTGCGCCCAGAAGCGACTATACTCGGGCCAGTTCGACCAGTCGGCAGCCCATGGCGCTTCTGCTCCCGGCGTCCAGGCGGCAGCGCGCCCCAACCCGTACTGCCAGACCGCCAGCACCGGATCGCCATCGGGTGAACGCAGCACCAGATCGGCGCCGGGTTTCAGCGTTGTGGCGACATACCCCTTCAATCCGGGTATCTGCGCTGGCGCGAAGTCGCGCAGCATGGGGTGCGGCGCGGTTTGCTCGGCACGAAAATCCCCCTCGACCTGCGGTTCGGTGCGCACGATTTCACTTTCGAGCAGCGTCAGGCGGGGAATGTCGTTCGGTTCGGCGGCGAAGTAGTAGCGTCCGGCGCCCCAGCGCGCCAGCACTTGCAGCAGGTCGATGTCCGCGTCTGTTCCGATAGCGATGGTCGAGAGGGTGATGTTCTGGCTGCGCGCTTCGGTGATCAGCGCCTGATACGCCTGCCGGTCGTCGGTGAAGGAACGACCGTCGGTGAGCAGCACGGCGTGCCGCACCCGTCCGGGCTGGCGCGCCAGTTCCGGCAACCCTGTTTGCAGCGCGTTGTAGATGTCGGTGCCGCCGCCGAGGGGCAAGGTGCTGATCCGGCGCTGGACGTCCGCCAGGCTCAACCCGACGCCGATCGGCTGGAAATCGACCACCCAGCGCGTCGATACGTCGAACGCCAGCACGCCAATCCGATCCTCGGGACGCAACGACTCGGTCGCTATGATGGCGGCTTCTTTCGCCATGGTGAATTTGGAAAGGCCGGTTTCCGGTCCCATGCTGGCGGACTGATCGATGATCAGGAGTAGTGTCGTGTCGGAACGTTCCGGGCGTGGCGGCGGGATCATGGTCACTGGCAGGGCTTCTTCGAGCGGCGTATCCTTGTATGCGCCGAGGGTGAAGCTGGATCGCCCGCCGATGGCGAGCAATCCGCGCCCTTCGCTGCGCACAAACTCGCGCAGCGTCGCCATCTGGTCGAGGGTCAGTGAACTGGCAGGCACGTCGATCAGCACGATCCCATCGTACAATCCCAGCGCCGAGATCTGGGCAGGCAGCGATGCGGCATCCGCCACATCAGCCATAACACCTGCTTCGCGCAGTGCGCTGCGCAATGGCGCACTGCTGGCGTTATCCGGTCCTTCCACCAGCAGAACACGCGGCATCGGCGCCACCAGCACCGTCGCGCCCACGACATTGTTGCGCTCCAGTGTGTCGGGTTGCCCGGTCAGCGTCGCCTGCATCCGCAGAATGCCGGGGCGTCCGGCGCGACCGGTGTAGGAGAAGGTGTTCGCGCCCGGCGCCAGGCGTATCTGCCGTGCCAGGACGCGCTCATTGCCGACGGTCAGTTCGAGTTGGGCATTGGCGGCGACAGTGCTGAACATCACGATTTGGGCGGTAAACTCTTCGCCTTCACGCAGTGTGGCGGGCGTTTCGATAGCAGCAATCCAGAACTCCGGTCGTGCCGGCGCCTGGTAATATTCGGTATCGACCGGAATGCCTGCCAGTGCGAGCGCCCGCGCTTCGGCAAGCGCATCGCCGCGCGTCTGGAGACCATCCGAAAGGAGCGCCACCCGTCCGCCGCCGGCGCCGATCAAGCCGCGCGCAGCGCGCAACGCAGCGGCAATATCGGTCTGATCGCCGGGAGGAGCGCTCTGTTCGGCGGCTGCCGTTGTTCCAAACGTGATAATCTGCGTCGGACTACCGCTGCTCGCGGCAAGCGCCGCAGCGCGCGCGCGCAATGCCGCCTTGCCCTCGTCGGTCAGGCTGTCCGATTGATCGACCAGCAGCACCATGAGCGGCGCTGATGCGCTTTCGATTCGCCCCTGAAGAACAACCGGATTGGCGAGCGCGCCGATAATGAGCGTCACAATGATCACCCGCAGCGCGAGCGCCGCTGCGGGCAGGCGACCGCGCTGCCACAGCCATCCGCCGATGATCAGCGGTATGAGCGTCAGGAGCAGCAGAAACTGCGGGTTACGAAGAATCATGCGAACACTTTCTAGCGACGGCGCAAAACATACGCCCATTCCAGCGCCAGAACCAGGAGCGCAGCCAGCGCCAACCAGGGCCACAGATCGAGCATTTGTCGTCCCGAAGCGCTGCCTGGATCATTTCCCGGCGCGCGCAGCGGCGGCGCACTCTGCGGGCGCAGGTTCGACTCGATTGCCGCTCCCGCATTGACCCCGATCACGCCAGCCAGGATTGTGGTGTTGTCGCGTTGTTCTTCCACCTGGTACAACCCCGGCTCAACCAGCGTATCGAGCGTGACAACTGATGCCGCCGGTGCGGTGATCTGCCGGTCGCCGGGACCGCGTAACCGCAGCGTGGTAGTGCGCGGGTCGGGATGGATGACCAGCGGCTCGCCGGCGCGCACCGCCTGGGGTAGCGGCGGCGGCGCAAGGTCGCGCACCGTGCGCGCGACCAGGATTGGAAATGCCAGGCGCGTCGTCAGGTTGCTGCTGGCAAGGTTGAACGTCCAGACGGCGATTTCGTGATCGTCGGTCCGTCCCCGCAGAATTAATGGCAGGTCGTCGGATGATAGTTGCACCTCCGCCCATGGCGGCGTCTCGACAATGCGGACAGCGCCGAACACAACGCCGCCGAACCCAAGCCCTTCCAGCGTCCTGCCTCGTTGTTGCAGCGGCTTGCCCGGTTCCGGTTCGCGCGTTTCCGGCATCACGTTCAACAGCGACGATCCTGATTTCGGATTGATCGCCAGAGTGGCGCCCTGGGGCCAGGCATCCGGCAGAAAACCATCGAAGATCGTCAGGTCCGCCGCCGCGCGTTCCGGCGCCGTCACGTAGGCGTCAGGCGTCGTCACAACGACCGTGACGCCGGGCATGACTTCGAGCGCGCGGCGCAGCGGTGCGGGTTCGTTCGACACCAACAGCGTCAGAATCGGACGACCCTGGGACACGCTCAGGTAGGCGGAGTCGTCCTGTGGCAATGCGTCGCGCCCGTCAATCTCTGCGCGCAACGCCTCAGTGACGCCAGACAGGGTCCAGCTGACCTCGGTTTCGCCGTTCGGCGCAATCGCAACCCGTTCTTCCGCCACGACCCGGTTGCCGGAAAAAACCCGGAGTGTTCCATTGAAGGGAGCGGCGTCGTAGTTGGCGACCCGCGCATAGACCTGAAGACGACCGCTCCATGGACGGCTGGCAAAGGCAATAATGGCGCGGTTCGGAACATTCGAGCCAATGCTCTCCCATTCGACCGGCACAAGCACATCGCGCGCGGGTTGCGGCGGCAATGCGCTATCGGTCAGAACGACGATCCGCCGGCTGAACTGCGGATCAAGCGCGGCTTCGGCCAGCGTCAGCGCCTCATTGATCGCCGTGCCGACGCCGCCGGGCTGAAGGCGTTCGAGCGCGGCGGTGATCAGAAACGGATCGTCGCCGGAGACCACGATCTGCGCCCGTGCTCCGGCAGTGATCAGCGTCATCCGGTCGCCGGGAGCGGCGGATGCCACGATTGCGCGGGCACGCTGGCGCGCCTGCTCGAAGCGGCTCGTGCCGCCGTCGATGGCAGCCATGCTCGTAGAGGTGTCGAGAATGATCGCGGTATGGCGGGCGTCGGGCGTAAGCGCCCCTGCGATCTGTGGTCCCCCCAGCGCGATGCCGAGCAGCGCAGCGACCAGGAGGTGAAGGAGCAACAGCAGCGTCAGCGGGAGGCGCCGACTGCGTTCGCCTTCGACCCGCTGCGGCAGATTCGCCCAGAGCAGCAAACTTGGCGTTGGCACACGCCGTCGCCGTTCGCGCAGGAAATGGAGCAGCACGATGATCGGCAGGGCAAGCAGCGCCAGTAATCCAAGCGGCAGCAAAAAACTCATAGGTTACGTCAGTATCTGGCGTGCCCGGAGATACGGGATTATCTGGCGCTCAAGCGGCCAGGCGCTGAGCACACGCGCATAGGTGGCGCCCCGTTTGCCGCATGCCGACTCGATGCTTCGCTGCCAGGCAGCCAGGTTGCGGCGATAGTGCGCCAGTGTTTCATCATCGACAACCAGCGGCAGGAGTTTGCCGGTTTCCATGTCTTCGAGTTCGATCGGACCGAGACGTTCAGGATTCAGCTCGCGCGGATCGAGCAGGTGGATCACCAGCACTTGCCAGGTTGGCGGCGCGTAGGCGCGCAACCCGTCTGCCAGACCTTCCGGCGCCAGCAGGTCGGAACAGAGCACCAGGAGGCCGCCGCGCGGGTGACGACGGGCGTACCCTTCGAGCACAGCGCCGAGGTTCGTTGCACTGCCGGGTTGCACCTGCTCGATAAAGCGCAGCATCTCAATCAGGCGCGACTTTCCATGCGCCGGACCGAACTCCCGTTGCACGGTTGCGTCGAACGGAGCAACATAGAGCCGGTCATTGTGCGCCAGCGCCAGGTACCCCAGCGTTCCGGCGAGCAACTGCGCCGCGCGCAGTTTCGGCGGGGCGCCCCACGTCATCGAGCGCGACACGTCGAACAGCAGGTGAATGTTGATATCCTGCTCAATCTCGCCAAGCTTGACGAAGAGCGCATCCTGGTGGGCATACACATTCCAATCGATATACCGATAATCGTCACCGGTGCTGTAGGGACGATGGTCACTAAAGATCGACGTCGGCAGCAGGCGGTGGCTGAGGTGCGCGCCGCCGGATGGTCGGCCGCGCAGCGTGCGTTGCGCCTGCAAGCTCAACCGTTCCAGGCGGCGAAGGAAGGCTTCATTGAACAACGGCGGCAGCGCCGCCTGCCGTTTAGGGCTGAAAATATTCCTGAACCACATCACGTTCATCAAGAGGAATACGCAGCGGGTCGGCGCCGATTGCGCCGCCGCTTCCCGGCCGTCCGCCAAATGCCGTTCCGGCGCTCCCCTGGAGCGTTGCGTTCGGATTATTCGTTGCGTCCGTGCTCTGCCCGCCGCCCTGCGCCTCCAGCAGCGCCGGTTGCCCTTCGACGCCGAGTCGCCCGGCAGGGGCGATCGGGCGCTGCTCGCCGGAAGGATTGTTGCCGGCGGCGCTTCCCGAAGCGCTTTGCTGGCTTGTCCCTTCCGCGCCCGGTTGACCGGACTCGCCGCCAGGAGCGCTTGCCTGCCCCTCATTGCCGGGTTCGTTCGCGGGCGACGTGCTGCTGGCGGCAGCAGAGTCGCCCATCTGATCGACAGCCTGCGCCAGTTCCTCGAGACCCTGGGCAGCGCTCTGCTGGCGCTCGAGGTCGCGCGCCGACTGGCGCACCTGCCCGGCGAGCGCCGGGTCGCGTCGTTCAATGTCACGCGCCGCTTCTTCCAACGCGCGACTGATTGCCCGACGCGCTTCTTCCGAGAGCGCGCCCGCTTGATCGGCAAGTTCGCGCAAGCGTTGCGCCGCAGCATCGGTATCGCCGCGGTCGAGCGCTTCCGCCACAGGACGGGTGGCGCCAACGTCGCGCAGCGCGTTTGCCAGCGCTTCGAGCGTCTGCATGTCTGCCGGGGATGGCGCCGATTGCTGCGGCGACGCCGATGCCGATTGCTGATTCCCGGCGCTATTCCCCGGTCGAAATGGGAGCGTCGCCTCGCCCCCTTCCAGCGGGATCACCTGGTCGCTGCCGGGCAGCGGAGCCATATCTTCGATTGGAAGCGGCGGAGGCGCGCCTTGCTGCGGCAGCATTGGCAGCGACGCCGCCGACGGGTTGAGCGACAGACTGCCAGTACCCGACATGAGCGCCAGTCCGCCTGCCACCAGCAGCAACGCCGCCAGCGTCACCAGATCAGTCCAGGGCGCCGCCTGGCGCTGGCGAATATACTGGTGTACCTGTTGCACGGTTGCGGTTGAACGGTCGAGCAGGCGCGCCGTCATCGCCGATGAACGCGGATCGATCTGCATCATCTCGACGGCGGTCGCCAGTTGCTCGTTGAGGTTGAAGCGCCGGTCGAGGCGGCGCGCAACCTCGGCGGGGCGCATCGGCGGGCGGAGGAGCGACAGCAGGGCGACGCCGACGATCGCCAGCGCCAGCGCTGTCAGTTCCGGCACGCCGATATTCCAGTTCCACAGCAGATTTGCCCCCATGCCAGCGCACCAGATGCCGAGCGCAATCGATGTGGACTGCAACATGGTGCGCAGAGCGCGCCGCGCCCAGCGTTCGGTCGCAAGACGTTGCAGGCGTTTCACAAGTGGATGCTGACGTTTCGGCATCACCATACCTCCGCTTCTCGAACGATCAGGCGTCGGCTGAAACCGATGGCAATGCCGCCCAACCCGACGATGAGCAGGACAATGCCGGCAAGACTCTGCACACGGTCGATCTCAGCGCGCAGAGTCAGCGCGCGTGCTGCGTTGTCCTGATTGCCGAGCGAGAGAAACTCCGACGCAGCCTGATCGGCGACGATGCGCGCATCGGCGAAGGTGCGCCAGTCGCTGGCGAGCGCGGTTGCCCGTTCGAGCAGCTCCGTGGCGCGCAACCCGCGGTCAGCGATGGTCGCATACGTGGTCAGTGTTTCGATGCGGTTCTGGTTATTGAGCGCAACATAGGCATCGAGCGCACGGCGCGCAAGGTTTGCCGCAGTCGCATAATCATTCGCCTCGAGCGCCGCGCGCGCCTGCCGCGCCAGGTCTTCGGCGTACAGACCGGTTTCACTCCGCGCCAGCAAGTCCTGCGCGCGCGCCAGAACGTCGTTCTGCTGCGTATTGCGCAACCAGGGGATCGCCAGTTCGAGTTCGCGTTTGGCTTCCGCATAGCGACCTTCGGCGACCAGCGTCTCGATGGGGGTCAGGTCATACTCCGTCAGCGCATTGTGTTGGTATCCGCCATCGATATAGGAAGGGAGCCATTCGCGCCACATGCGCTCGAGGTCCGTTGCGGGCACGCCATAGGTGCGTTCGAGCGCCGAACGATACCCGCTGCTGCGCGCGCTCGTCGTGATGAACTCGCGTAATTTGACGAACGAATACTGTTCGACGAGGAACGCGACAATCGAGAGGGTCTGCGGATACCCGATCTGCGGGCTGCCATAGATCTGATCGCGGTCATCGAGGGCGCTCCAGGGGAGGAGCGCATCGCGCTCCAACGCCTGCCGCAGCGCCGTCACCTTGCGCTCCAGGTCGGGCGAAGGGCGCTCGACATACTGCGCGATGCCTTCGTGGAAGCCGACGTTCAGCCGATTCGCGGAGAGGTCCGCCAGCACGATATGAGACAACTCGTGGCGAACGTTATTTTTGATCTCTTCGGGCGACTGCGAGGTCGTTTGATCGAGAATGACCACCACCTCATTGCGGCGAAAATCGGCATGCGCAATGATCCCCTGTACGGAAGCAGCCAGCGGGTTGGCGGCATCGTAGGCGCGGCGCGTCGGGTAGAGACGCAGCGTCACCGGCGTGGGCGCAGCATGGCTGAAAATCGACGTAATCTCATCATACACCTCGTCAACGAAAGTCGCATACTCCTCAGCCTGCGCCAGATCGCCATCGGCATACAGAATTGCGAACTTTTGCGTTCGGAGTTCGTACCACTGCGGCAGCGCCGTCTGCGCCTGAACCGACACCGGCGCCAGATATGCCGCAAGCGCCAGAAGAATGCCTATCGCCACCGCCAGACGCGCCAACACGCGCATGCGCCTCTCCTTTGCACGGGGAATTGTGAGCGAGTCAGCAGGGTTACGTAAAAAGTCTACCACAAGACAACGACTTTTGCCTGAGATGAAGGTGAGAAAAGTTGGCGAGAGGCAAGAGGGGAGAGGCGATGAAGGTTGCAGGTGGGAAGGTTGAAAGTGGACGGTTGCCGGCAGAGACGTTGCAACGCAATGGCTCGAACTATGGCGCGTGGCGCCCGACCCTTGAGGTCTTCGCCTGAGGCGCATTGTGGCCGATACCCATCGCCGCACTGCGATCCTCGCCTGCTCCAGAGACGTCGTTCGTCCTCAATGGTCTTGAGGGCGGGAACCTGCCCGACTTGCTCTTTGCTTGATGATTGAAGAGTTCATCCTCGTGCTTCGCGTATTCGTTGACAATTCGTCAACGAAATCGACTCCAAATCGTTAATTTTCTTGCACATTTGTGAAATATACTTGAAATGACTTCACTGCAAAAAGCAACCACGAAGGTCACAAAGGGACACAAAGGAAATGCGCTTCATGGTTCTTCACCTTTGTGCACTTCGTGTCCTTGGCGGGTAAGCCTTTTTGCAGTGGACTCTTGAAATACAATAGACGCGAGCATTTGCGGATGTCTTATGGCGACTGTGAAGTGACACCACATCACAGTCGGGAGGTGGTATGTACGAGCAGGCGCATTGCGCAGCGCTCGCGGCGCTGCGTTTCTGGGCGGCGATGGCGAATGGCGACGAGGGTGCAACCGCAACGCCGGACGCAGTGCGCGATGTGGCGCACCGCGCAGCGCTGCTGGTCTGTGGCGGCAATGCCCTGCCGCGTCTCGACCTGAACCGCCTGCTCACGACGGTGTTTGGCCGTCTACAGGGCGCGCCGACCGCGTACACGCGCCGCGCACCGCTGGCGTTGACCGACGAGACCCTCTTTCCATCGGCTGAGCCGCGCGTGGATGCGGCGGCGACCGACAGGCTGCGCGCGGCATTGCGGTCTGCCGACGAGCAGAGCGCGCGTCTGCCCCTCGCGCCGCGTGTTGAAGCCCTGCTCTTTGCGCTGCAGCGGTATGCCTGGTGTCTCCCCTCACCCCTCGACGGCGTGTCGCTGTACGATGTGGCGCGCACGCATGCGGCCGTCGCGGCGGCGCTCGCCGTCGATTCCGATCTGCTGCTCGTCGGCTGCGATATTTCCGGTGTGCAAGAATTCATCTACTCGGTCAGCGCCGCCGGCGCGACTCGTCAACTGCGGGGGCGCTCGTTCTATCTGCAACTCCTGACCGATGCATGCGCACACTACCTGCTGCACCAGGCGGGGATGCCGTTCTGCAATCTGTTGTATGCCGGGGGCGGGCGCTTCTATGTGCTGCTCTCTGCATCGTGCGAGCCGCATCTCGCTGCCTGGCGGCGCACCATCGGCAATCTGCTCCTCGATGCACACGGCGGCGCGCTCTACCTGGCGCTCGGCGGGGTGCGCTTCGCGCCGCAGGAGTACGACGACGCTACCTGGAAACGCCTGACTGAGCAGATTGACCATGCCAAGCGTCGCCGCTTCGCCGACCTCGATGATCAGGCGTTCGCCGGATTATTCGAGCCGGTGCAGCCGGAGCCGCCGCTTAATGCCGAAGCCCAGGACGCCGAATCGCTCGACGTGATGGCCGAGTCGCTCGAAGACCTTGGGCGGCGCCTGGCGCGCGTGAAACTGCTCTTGGTCGAGCCGGCGGAACCGCGCGCTGCGTCGTTCTGTCGTCGTGAGGCGCGCTGGCACGATGTGCTGCGCAGCCTGGGGTTGAGCGTCGTTCCGCTCGACGATCCGCGCGACTATCACGCCGATCCGTCCCAGCGGCGGCGGGTGCTGCTGATCGATGACAGCACCGACTCGCAGACCCTTGCCCTCGGTCCGCAGGATGTCGTCGGGACGCGCTACACGGTTGCGGTGGCGCAACTGGCGACGGCGCGCGATGTTGCGCAGTATCAGGCGCTGGAGCGTGACGCTGACGATGATCAGACGGTGCATCCGGGTGATGTCAAGCCGTTCAACCTGCTGGCGGAACAGAGCGTCGGCGTGCGGCGGATCGGCGTGCTGCGCATGGATGTGGACGACCTCGGCGAACTCTTTGGGCGACGGCTGGATCGCCCGGCGGGTCTGGCCGGTCTGGCGGTCACGGCGGCGCTGAGCGCGACATTGAGCCGCTACTTTGAGGGGTGGGTCGGCGAACTGTGCCGCCGCGCCAACGCGGATAATGGCGTCGGCGGGGTGTATGCCGTGTACAGCGGCGGCGATGATCTGTTCCTGGCGGGTTCATGGCATCGGATGCCGCACCTGGCGCAACGGATCTGCAACGATTTTGCGCGCTACGTGCTGGGGCGCGCGCCGCGCCCCGACGAAGCGCCGCCGATCACCCTGTCGGGCGGGATGACGCTGCACCTGGCGCGCTACCCGCTCTACCAGGCGGCTGACGATGCCGCCGAAGCGCTCGATGCGGCAAAACGCTACACGCGCCCCAACCGGCATGCCAAGGACGCCATCACCTTCCTGGGGCGCACCCTGGGCTGGGAATACTTCGGCGAAGCCGCAGACCTGTGCGCCGAACTGGTCAATCTGGTGCAGGAGCAAAGCGCGCCGCGCAGTCTGCTGATGGTCATTCAAACGCTCGACGCGCGCGCCCGTCAGGCACAGCGCCGCAATCGCAGCGGCGACCCGCAGTTCACCTACGGTCCATGGGTGTGGCAGGGCGCCTATCAGTTGACACGCGTCGCCGAACGGTCGCCGAACGGCGTCAAAGCGCAGATTGAGCGCCTGCGCGAGCGGATCGTCGGCGACGCCGGGGTGCGCCACCGTTTCATCGAGCGGGCGGGTCTCGCCGCTCGCTGGGCGCAATTGCTGGTGCGTGAACGCAGTAGTGTAAAGGAGGAACGATGAGCAATCCACAGAGTGGACGACGCACGGGCGATCAGCTGGCGCAGGAACTGGCGCCGCAGGAGACGCTTAAGCGGATCATTACCGAAGACACGACGGAGTCGATTCAGGCATTGACGGTAACTGCTGAGCAGATCGGCAGGCGTCTGGCGCGTGATGTCACCACGTCGCAGATCCGCAACATCTTCGGCACGGTGCGCGCAATTGAGCAGGACGTCAAAGCCATTGACGATGACAAACCGTTGCCGCTCGCCGTGCAGCGCGAATTGCAGATGCTGCGCCCCAAACTCGCCTATCAGTACGGGCGCGTCCAGGGGCGCGACGATGATCCGGGCAAGGCGGCAATGGGCGCTCTGACACAGATTCTGTCGGACTCTATCGGTCTCGTGGGAGCGGATACCCGTCGCTTCCGCAATTTCGTCGATTTCTTCGAGGCCATTCTTGCCTACCATCGTCGCTACGGCGGTCGCACCAATTGATGATGAAGGAGAGTCCTCATGGCGGAACGATTTGTCACCCTCCACGGGCGCATCTTTCTGCGCGCCGACATCGAATTGCTCACCGGCTTGCACATCGGCGGCGCGGCTGCCGGGCTGGAAATCGGCGGGCTGGATAAGCCGGTCATCCGCAATCCGCGCACGAATGAACCCTACATCCCTGGCTCCTCGCTCAAGGGCAAACTGCGCTCACTGATGGAGAAGGCGCACGGTGCGCCGCAAACGTTTCGAGTCAATGAAGGAGTGTTCGTCCACGCGCCCGAAAGCGCCGATGACTACCGACGCTACCGGATGATCAGCGGCGTGTTCGGCATGCTGCCGCGTTGGGGTCCAAACGGCAATCGGAGCGCCTTCGCCGTCCCTGCGCCGACGCGCCTGGCGGTGCGTGATGTGCCGTTGCGCGAGGAGTCGCGCAGGGAACTGGAGCGCCTGCGCACCGACCTGCCGTTCACCGAGATTAAGTAGGAAGCCGCCATCGACCGGGTCACGTCCGCTGCTGCGCCGCGTCAGATCGAGCGCGTGCCCGCCGGCGCGGTCTTCGGTCCGGCGGAACTGGTCTATAGCATGTATGTGGGGAAGGACGAACAACCCGCCGATGTCGTCGGTTTGTTCGATACGGTGATCGAGGCGCTGCTGCACCTGGAAGACGATTACCTCGGCGGCATGGGGTCGCGCGGCAACGGGCAGGTGCGCCTGAAGAACGTCAGCATTAGCGCGCGGCGCGTCCGCAACGGGCAGTATGGCGACGAAATGCAGTTCGATCGCCAGCCGGCGTTGCTGAAAGAACTCGACCGCGCGGCGCTGAAGACGTGGCTGGCGCAGATTGTTGCATAGCGGGGCGCTTCTATGAACGATCTTACGGTCTATTATCTGACGCCGCCGCCGGACCGCCGGACGCTCGGTTGCCACTTTGGGCGTCAGGGGATCGGTCTGGAGGAAACGGGTGAGACGTTTCCATCGGACTCGTTCTTTGCGGTGTTGGTGGCGCAGGCGGCGACGCTCGATGACGCCGATCTCGGTGCGGACGGCGTTCCGGCGCTGGCGCGCGCCTTCTGCACCGGCGAACCGCCGCTGCGTCACAGTTCGCTCTTCCCGCGCCTCGGCGACCTGCCGCTGTTGCCGCGCCCGGCGCTGCCCCTGAACGTGGCGGACGACGCGCTGCGCGCGCGGATCGGCAAAGGGTTCAAGCGCCTGAAATACCTGTCGCCGGCGCTGTTCGCCGCCGTGTGCGCCGGTCGCCCGATCACCGGCGCGCCACTCATGCTGCAAGGCGGGAAGGTCTGGATAACCGAAGCGGAAGCCGGGGCGCTGACCGTCGATCTCTGGCGACGCCAGGCGAACGAGAGCGACGAGGCGTGGAAGCGGCGGCTGGAAACGACGCCAATCTGGTCGATTGTCAGCGAGCCGCATGTGACCGTCGACCGGGTCAGTTGCGCGTCGGCGTACTACGAAGTCGGGCGGGTGACCTTTGCACCGGGTGCAGGTCTGGTGTTGCTGGTGCGCTTTGTTGATCCGGCGTGGCGCCCGCGCTTCGAGCGTCTGCTCGACCTGCTCGCGCACAGCGGGCTTGGCGGTCGGCGCACCGGCGGCAGCGGCGCATTCGCCTGGCAGCCGGGGAAGGCGCTGGATGCCTTGCCCGACGCAGCGGGAACCCGCGCTGTGCTCCTCTCGCGCTACCTTCCGGCGAAGGACGAAATCGCTGCGCTGCGCAGTACTGAAGCGGCATATCATCTGGTCACCGTCGGCGGATGGTTGTTCAGCCCGGGGCAGATACCGCAGCGCCGCCAGCGGGTGCGCATGGTCGCCGAGGGGTCGGTGCTCGATGGGCGCACCGTTGCCCCGCGTGGTCTGGTGCTCGATGTGCGCCCGGATTATCGCAAAAGCGCGCGTGCGCACCCTGTGCTCGGCGGAGGGGTCGGCACGCCACACCCGGTCTATCGCAGCGGGCTGGCGCTGACCACACCGATCCCCGACTGGAAGGAGGCATCCTGATGGCGTTGGTGCGCAACCAGGTCGTTTCCCTGACCATCACGACGCTTACGCCGATCCACATCGGCACAGGCGACCGGCTGGCGGCGAACCTGGATTACTATGTGGATGGCGACGCCACCCTGGTGGTCAATACCGACGTGGCGCTCGATCTGGTCGTTGATGTCTGGCAGCAGCGCCGCGTGCCGTATGAGGAGCAACTGCGGCGCTTCAACGCAGAACTGGCGCAGGAAGAAGAACGCATCCGCCAGGCGGACGAGCGCCTGCGTCGTCAGATTGAGCAGTTCGAGGAGAGACCGCCCCGGCGCGAGGACGAGTATGAACGCCAGAAGAACCGTTTTCGTGAGGAGGCGCGGCGTCTGAAGGAACGCAAGCAGCGCCTGGCGGAGCGACGCGCCAATCCGCCGCAACCGGACGACGCCGGCGATCTGTTGCCGCCGGAGTTGATCTCCGGCAGCACGCTTGATCAACTGGTCGAAGGCGGGCTGCTGCCGCTCGACCGACTGCGCGAACGCGCAACATGCAACGGACGCCCGCTCGTGCGCTACGCGCTGAACGGGCGTCCGGCGTCCGGCGAGGTCTATGAGCAGATCAAAGATGTCGCCGACCGCCTCTACCTGCCGGGGTCGTCGCTCAAAGGCGCGATCCGCAGCGCACTGGCGTGGGACGTGGCGCACAGCCCGGCGGTCGCGGCGCTTGAGAAGGCAGTGACAGGGGGTCCGAAAAACGCTGACGACGCCATCGAACAGGAGGCGTTTCTCGGCGCGCCGCGACTGCAACGTCGTATCAACAACACCGTGCGCGACGTGCTGCGCGCGCTCCGCATCAGCGACAGCGCGCCGCTCGCTGTGACGCCCGACCTGCTGGCGGTGCGCATCTACCGCAGCCGCTCGGCGCAGGGATTGATCGCGCTCGAAGCCGTTCCCGCCGGCGTCGAGTTTCGCGCAACGCTTCAGATCGAACGGTACCCGTTCGAGAGCCAGGCGGCGCGTTCCATTCTCGACTTCGGCGATTGGCAGCGCCGGTTGCAGCCGGATGAACTTGCGGCAGCGTGCCGGCGGCGCGCCGCGCGCCTGATCGACGGCGAACGGGAGTACTTCACCCGCCAGACCGACGCCGTCGAACTGACCCGCTTCTATGCCGACCTGCGCGCGCGCCTGGAGCAGATGGACGCGCATACGTTTCTGCTGCCGATCGGCTGGGGCGCCGGCTGGCGCTCCAAGACCCTCGACGACCGGCTGCGCCAGGGGACGGAGCGCGAACACGTATTTGTGCAGGTAGTTCAGCGCCATAGTCTCAAAAGGCGCAAATCCGCCGGTTTCCGCCCCGGCGACGACTTCCCGGAGACGCGCAAAGTCATTATGCGCGGCGCATTACCCTGGCGACCGCTGGGGTGGGTCGAGGCGCGGATTGGTTGAAGGTTGGAGCTTGGTATGCACACCCTGGTTCTGGCGAACATCGGCAACAGCGACCTGATCGTTGACGGCAAGCGATTGCTGCGTCCGCGTTCCGAAGGCGAGGCGGTATGGAACAAGTTCGAGCGGCATGTGTTCGAGGCGCCGATCATCGAACCATGCATCCGCTGGATCGCCGGGCGCCGACCGATCGACCGGCTGATCCTGTTCTATACCGACCAGCCGGATATGCCGGAGACGCGGAAGCCGGATCGGTTCGGCGTGTCGTTGCGCGACAAAGATACGCTCTGGTACGCGCAGATCATCGCGCGCCTGCTGCAAGAGCGCTTCGGTGAGCAGATCAAACGGATTGAATGTCAGAGCATTAAGCGCACCGATGGGCGCGTGATCAACCCCAGCATGTACGATGAAGCCTTCGACGCCTATGCCGGTCTGGTCGCGCCGCTGGCGGACGCGCAGACAACATGCTACGTCCTGATGGCGGGCGGCATCCCGGCGTGCAACACGGCGCTGCAACTGAACGCCATCAGCGCCTTCGGCGACCGCTGTCACGTCGTGTACCAACCGGAAGGCGGACAGCCCTACGAGTTGCGCGTCGGCGATCAGGTGCTGAACATCTTCCGCCGCGCTACCGCTATCGAAGCCCTCGAACGCCTCGACTTCGCCACTGCTATGGCGATTGTGCGCCGGTTCAACGATGCGGCGTTGCAGGCGCTCGTGGAACATGCCCACTATCGTGAATGCTTCGACTTCGAGCACGCGCGGACAGTTCTGGCGGACGGCATTCGCCAGGCAAGCGGCGACCTGCGCACCTTCCTCGCCGACCTCGAACGCGACCTCGACCCGCTCATGCAGCGTTCCGACATAGGCGCATTACTGCACGAACTCGTCGCCAATGCGGACATCACCTTCCGCAACGGGCGCTACGCCGATTTTCTCGGGCGCATGTTCCGCTTCCAGGAAGCCGCGCTGCGCTTTATCGTCGAAACGAAACTCGGTTTGCCGACCGATATGAGCAAAGAGCGCAGAGAGGTCAACCTGCCGGAGTATCGGCGTCGCATCGAGGACGACCCTGGTTTGAAAGCCTGGCTCGACGCGCGCGCGATTGACGGAACGCCGCTGCGCTACGACATCCCCAATATCCCGGCGATGCAGGCGATGCTCGACTATCTCATCGATCCTGCGAGCGTAAAGCCCGATGGTGCGCCGTATCTGCCAAAGGACGAGCGCGGACGTCTCACCGGCGTCAAGAAGCGATTGGACAGAATCAACGTTCTTGCGCAATTGCGCAACCAGAGTGTGATCGCGCACGGGTTCGCGGGCGTTTCGCGCGAGCGATTGGAGGAAGCGTGCGGCGGCGATCCGGCGATGTTGATTGACGACCTGCGCGAGATTGTGGGACTGCTGGGTTTGACGGCGCATAAGTCGCCATTCGAGCGGATTGCTCGCGTTGCCATCGAGCAGTTGCGACATCTGACATGAGGCGTATGCAGAAACTGTTGTTCTGTAACATCGGCAGCAGCGATCTTGATCGCGCTGCGCTGCCGGAACTCAGCCGGTTGAGCGAACGCGAGCGGGCGCACCGGATTCTGGCGCAGTGGGATGCCTTCGCGCCACGCCTGCGCCTGCCGATCATCAGCAAGGCGCTGCGCTATGTGCTGAACCAGCCCGGCGCCCTGGCGCGCCTGACGCTGATTGCGTCCGATCAGGGCGACGCGCCGCCGTCCGATCCCTACCAGGCGGAGTTGTGGGGGAAAGACACCCTCGGCACAGCGCGAGTCATTGCGCGCGCGCTGGCGATGGGGTGCGACGGCCTGCCCGCCATCCCCGCCGATCGGATCGATCTCTGGACGATTGCCGACCGCGACGGACGCAACCGCGACCCTTCGGACTATGATGGAGTGCGGCGTTTTTTCGAGCGGCGTTTGCCAGAAGCGGCGCACGCCATTCCCGACGCAACCGCGTACCTGGAAGTCACCGGCGGCACGCCGGCCATGACCACCGGATTGCTGGTGGCGGGCAGCGAAATCTGGGGTGGACGCGCGATTGCGCTCTATGTTCACCCACGTTACGCCCTGCCGCAGACGCTCAACACTGCCACACGTCTGCTGGCGGCGCCGCTGCGCGCGGCGCTGCGCGCCAATGCCGCCACCTTCGACTATGATGCCGCATTGCGCCTGCTGCGCGGTCACCGTAGCGTCATCGCCGACCGCCTGATCCCCGGCGCCGACAGCGTCCTTGAAGCAGTGCTCGACCATGCGCGCTGTCGGTTTAACCTCGATCTGCCGGGAGCGCGGCGGGCGCTCGAAGGCGGCGTCGACCGCCTCGGCGACGGGCGCTGGCGCGCCGATCTGCTGAGCCTCTATGAGGCCGCAGCGGCTCCCGACCGGCGCATGCGTCTGGAAGAAGTATATCATGGTGCAAAAGCGCGCTATGATGTCGGCGCATGGAGCGACTTTCTGGCGCACGCGGTGCGCTTTCAGGAGAACGCCTGGCGCCTCCTCTGCCTAGAGCGCGGTGCGCAGTTCATCGACCGCCACGGGCAGCCGAACGACGATGGAGCGAGGGTCTCGCGCGCCTGGGAGCATGCGGTCGGCTTCCGGTTTCGTTCCGACTCGCCCGACGACACCGGCGACCCGATGAGCAGTCGGGTGCGTCTGCGCGCTATTGCGCGTCATCTGGCGCAACGTCGCGGCGAGAACCTCCGGCGGCAGGTCGAGGCGCTCGACCGGCTCAAGGTTCTGGCAGACCTGCGTAACGAAACGATCCATACCCTGGAAGGAGTATCCCGGCGCGATCTCGCCGTCGCCTTCGGCGGACCCGGCAGCGACGAAGCCATTGCCGATCAGATCGTGCCGCACATGGCAGACGTTTACACCCTCGTCGTCGGACGACCGCCAGGCGCGTCGCCCTACACGACGATCAATACGCTGATCGACACGCTGTTGCGCGAGGTGGAACAGCCGTAGCGCGGGCGAAACGACGCCCTGTTGCAGCACCTTAACAACCGCATAAAACCTGACCTTTGTTCCGTCATCCCCCGTCCTCCTGCTCCCACGCGGAGAGCAGGGGGTGTTTTCCTCCCTCTTCCCCCTGCCCCCTTCTCCCTGTGTGGGAGAAGGGGGGCGGGGTGCGGCGACACGGCGGTCGTGCTTCTATGCAGGTCGGAATTCATTCCGCCGACACTCTGCGCAGGCGAGGATGCGGCGACACGGCGGTCGTGCTTCTATGAGCCTATCCGAAAAACCCTGCGGGGTAGAAGGCAGTGCCTTCGCCTACCCCATAATACCTCGCCGCCGGGTTTTCGGATAGGCTCTATGTAGGTCCGAATGAATTCGGACCTACATAGGGCGAGGATGCGGCGCTCGTGCATCCTCCGCTCTCTCACGAGGGGAGAAGTAGATGTCAGGGGCGGCGCTTGTCTGGACGACATGTGGTGAAGCCATACAAATCCCCGTCGGGGGCTTGAAAGTACACATCCATGCCTGTATCGCTCGTTTTCACCATCCGACCGCTTGCGGCGGCGCAAACGTCGGCGTCGCTCGGGCGCGCGGCGCACGCCGCCGTCCTGCGCCTGATCAACGACGCCGATCCGGCGCTTGCCGCGCAGATCCACGACGACGACGGACCCAAACCGCTGACCGTCTCGAATGTCATTGGTCTCGAGGCGCGCAACCACACGGCGCACGTTCATCCTGATCGTCAGTACCGTCTCAGAGTCACGCTGCTGACCCCGGCGCTCGAAGCGATCGCTGCCGCCTGGCGCGCCGACGCGCTCGCGCCGCTCGATCTCGATGGCCCGCTCTGGCGCGTCGAACGGAGCGCCATCGATCCCGCCGACGATGCCTGGGCGGGAAGGTCCACCTACGAGAATCTGGCAACCGTTGTGATTAACCGCAGCGCCGCGCCATCGCGTTGGACGTTCGAGTTCGCCACGCCGGTCACGTTCCGGCAGCGCGGTCTCAACCAACCGCTGCCGCTGCCGGCGCTGACCTTCGGTAGCCTGCTTGAGCGGTGGAACGCTTTTGCGCCGATTGCTTTTCCCGATGAAGTGCGTCGTTTCGCCGAAGAGTGCATTGCCGTCAGCCGCTTCGACCTGCGCTCGCGATCCGAGCCGACGAAAGGCGGCGTTCCGCAGATCGGCGCCGTGGGGCGCGTGACGTATGCCGCCGTCAACCGCGACCGTTACTGGCTGGCATGCATTGACGCGCTGGCGCGCTTCGCACTGTTCGGCGGCATCGGCGCCAGCACAACCCGCGGCTACGGCCAGGCGCGTCTGCTGAGCGACGGTGACCGCTGACGTTAGCGTGGGGCGTCCCCCCTTTCAAGGATCGATTGTTCCGGCAACCCTTTGCGTTGCATCGCTTGCTTCGGAGCATTGCGATGCGAGCACGAACGCCGCGCCGCCGCATCCCGCCCTACGGAGGTCCGAATGTATTCGGACCGGCATAGCGGGAAGAAGCATGGCCGCCGCGCCGCCGCATCCCGCCCCCTTCGCCTCGTGTGGCAGCAGGGGCCATGCGCAGCGCGGAATGTATTCCGCTTACGAAACAGGGGGCGGGGGGAACGAAGCACTCCAAAAAACCTGCATCCAAGGGAGCACAGCCATGGCAACCCTCTACGTGACAGAACAGGGCAGCGAGATCGGCTGCGACGGCGAGCGACTGGTCGTTCGTCGCGGCGATGCCGTGATCGCCGGCGTACCCCTGATCAAGATTGAAGATATTGTCATCATCGGCAATGTCGGTTTGAGCACACCGGCGATCAAGCGCATGCTCGACAACGGCATCAACGTCACCTTTCTCACCGTGCATGGGCGCTACCATGGACGGCTGGTCGGCAGCGTCAGCGCGCACGCTGCACTGCGCGCGGCGCAATACCGGCGCGCCGAGGGCCGCAACTGGTCGCTGCGCCTGGCGCAACGGTTCGTCGAGGGCAAACTGCGCAACTGTCGCGCAGTCCTGCGCCGTTTCGCGCGCAACCGCGCCGACGCGCCGCCAGAAACCGAACAGGCTGCCGACGACCTCGACCGTTTCATCGAACGTGTGCCGCGCACCACCAACCTGAACGCGCTGATGGGTGTCGAAGGGAGCGCTACCGCGCGGTACTTTGCCGGCGTCCGCGCCCTGATCGGACCCGAATGGCGCTTTGAGGCGCGCATCCGCCGTCCGCCGCCTGATCGGGTGAACGCCTTACTCTCGTTCGGCTACACACTGCTGGTGCACAAAATGCTCGGCGCCGTCGAAGCGACCGGGTTTGACCCATATCTCGGCTATCTCCACCAGGTCGACTATGGGCGTCCATCGCTGGCGCTCGACCTGATCGAAGAGTTTCGCCCAATTCTGGTCGACTCACTGGTGATCCGTTGTTGCAACGACGGGCGCATCGCCTTCGATGACTTCAGCGAAACGCCGGACGGCGACTATCCGGTACTCCTGAGCGACGAAGGCAAGCGGCGGTTTGTCGCCGCATTCGAGGAGCGCATGCGCACTGAGGCGACCCATCCCGACGGCGCCGACGGACGACCGGGGAAAGTCAGTTACCTGCGCTGCCTGGCGCTTCAGGCGCGGCAACTGGCACGCGCCGTGCAGGGGGGAGCGGAGTACGAACCATTCGCGGTGCGGTAAAGGAGCATGCATGCTATACGTCATCGCCTACGACATTCCCGACGACGCGCGGCGGCTGAAACTGGCGAAGGTCCTCGAAGGGTTCGGGCAGCGCGTCCAGCGCAGCGTTTTCGAGTGCGACCTGACCGAGCGCGAATACCGCGCACTAACAAAGAAAGTCGCGCGCGTCATCGACCTGGACGAAGGCGACAGCGTGCGTATCTACCGGCTGTGCAGCGCGTGCGCCGCGAGCGTTGAGGTCAAAGGCGAAGGACCGCAGGTTGAGAAGAGTGTTGACATCTACATCGTCTAAGCCGGCGGGCGCGTGTAGCAAGGGCGGCAGACCGCCGGCGCAGTCGCGCGACGCGCGCGAATGCCGCGCTACCGCATCAGGACGCCGCAGCGAAAGGTTTATTTCGCAGTTGACGGCAAAAACGCTTTACACGTTCCGCCCAATGTCGGGCGACCGCGCGAACCGCCTTGTGCGCCGCGTCCTCATGCGGTACAATGACGATGGGGTGAGAAAAACCCAAATCCCCGCCAGGGGATTGAAACCGGGTGGTTGTCGTTTGGATCGCGGGGCTGTTATGTGGGTGAGAAAAACCCAAATCCCCGCCAGGGGATTGAAACCGTTTTGGTCTGGAGGGTCCATGATTGCTACCGCTCGTTATGGCGTGAGAAAAACCCAAATCCCCGCCAGGGGATTGAAACGCCGACTTGACGCACAACAGCGCCGGAATACGACTGTTCAAAGTGAGAAAAACCCAAATCCCCGCCAGGGGATTGAAACATAAGCTGTCGTTGCCAATTTGGGTTCCTCCTTGTGTTTGGTGTGAGAAAAACCCAAATCCCCGCCAGGGGATTGAAACTCCGCCACCAGCGCTCCCCTACCCCTACCTCGCTTGCTCTGTGAGAAAAACCCAAATCCCCGCCAGGGGATTGAAACATACGCACACGCGTAGACGCCTTACTTCCTGTTTCGTCTTCAAAGTGAGAAAAACCCAAATCCCCGCCAGGGGATTGAAACCGAGTCGGAAGACGGTTCTTCGTTGTCCGTGAGTATGGTGAGAAAAACCCAAATCCCCGCCAGGGGATTGAAACCCAAAGCCGCCGACCACGGTGACCTGGCGTCGCCGTGGTCGGCGTGAGAAAAACCCAAATCCCCGCCAGGGGATTGAAACTCAGCGACGACGCGAAAAAACTCGTCGTCGTGCTGCTGCACAAGCGCCGTGAGAAAAACCCAAATCCCCGCCAGGGGATTGAAACTCGTCACGAAACGTGTACGTTACCGTGTATACCGGTTGCGGTGTGAGAAAAACCCAAATCCCCGCCAGGGGATTGAAACCTTCAGGAAAAGGCGAAAGGTCAGAGGGGGAGAAAAACCCCAAATTTCCAGGGGATTGAAAGTCATCCGACAGATACGGCAGAATACGTGATACGCGACGGCGGGGAGAAAAACCCAAATTTCCGGGGGATTGAAAGTCTTGCTTTCGCCTCTCGCGCCTGTCGCCTATCGCCTATTGCCTGTCGCGTGAGAAAAACGTTCAGGAAGGCAACAGGCGAAAGGTCAGAGGGGGAGAAAAACCCAAATTTCCAGGGGATTGAAATGTGGTGGCGCCAGCGCCGGTGGTTTATTCAACAAGGAGAAAAACCCGAATCCCTGCCAGGGTGCTGAAACGAATGGATTCGGCAGAGGCGAATAATCATTTGTCCCTGCCTCCCCCTGCTTGCGGGGGCGTCGGGGCAAAGGAGGGCGGGGGGCAAAGGGGGGCGGGGGCGGCGCGCGCCTGTCTCCGTGCGCGCACCTCGGCATCGGGGCAAAGGAGGGCGGAGGGCAAAGGGGCGCAGGGGCGGCGGGCGCCTGTCTCAGAGCGC
>NZ_JBYNRX010000042.1:0-16286 GCF_057785375.1 Roseiflexus sp. | reverse complement strand
GGTGACCCGCCCCCACGCCGACGGCGCGCCCGCCGTATTGCCATCACACCCGTGGGGGCCTACCGCAGATCACCGATCCTCCGATTTGCGTCGTGCGCGTTGTTTCGCCGCCAGCAACCGGGCAAATTGCTCTTCTGCCGATGCAGGCGACTTTGGACGCTCTTCAGATGGTCTAGCGCGTGACTCGGACACACCTGCTTTTGGGGTCGGCGAAGGCGCATTCGAAGAGGGACGCGGCGGCTGAGCGGTCTGCGTCGTCGCAGATGGCGCGACCGGCTGATCGGCGCCGGAGTCGTTGCGGGTTGGCGCGAAACGCACAGCAGTGGCACGGCGTTTGGCATCGCCAAGTCGTGTCATTGTTGCAGTAGCCTCCGGGAGCGGAACTGCGGAACGACGCCGCTGGCGGAGCCGTTCGAGCCACGGCGCCACATCTTCCATCCGCAGCATCACGCGCCGCACAGCAATGTCGAGGGGCCAGAGCACAAGCGCCAGCCAGAGGAGCGGAAAACCGATCTCGCGCACCGAACCGACATTCTGGTTGGGTGAAACAAATGCGGCTTCAGGCAGCGGATCGATCCGCCCGCCACTGATGCTGGCCACCTCGGTGAGCAATGGCAGATTTTCACGCTGCGCGCTGTATTCCAGCGAGTAACTGACCACAATGCCGGTCACAGCAATGCCAAGCTGACGCCCCTCTTCATCGGACGCCGCCACCTGCGCCAGATACACGCCCGGCGACGATGTATCGACCACCGCGCGATACTGACCAGGACCGATCTGTTGAAACTGAACCGCGGTTCCCTGATTCTGCGGATCGACGGCGCGCCCTGCAATGACCAGATTGTTGAGTGGACGTCCCTGCTCATCCTGGGCGGTCAATTCCAGAACTGCGCGCGGACCGACGACGGTCGCACGCAATTCGAGCGCACCGCTTTCGCGTGGCGGCAGCAAAAGATCGGCAAGCCCGCT
Organism: Roseiflexus sp.; assembly: GCF_057785375.1. Taxonomy (NCBI): domain Bacteria; kingdom Bacillati; phylum Chloroflexota; class Chloroflexia; order Chloroflexales; family Roseiflexaceae; genus Roseiflexus; species Roseiflexus sp. The sequence goes on along the minus strand of NZ_JBYNRX010000042.1, from coordinate 15,317 downwards.
GGCAAAGCGCGGAAACTGATCCCAGGCGATCCAGTCCCTTGCCCAGCGCCCCTGCGCGTCGCTCGTCCAGGCGACAACACGCCCCAGACCATATTGCCACTGTGCGAGCAACGGTTTGCCATCGGGCGTAAACAGCAATGTGCGCGCCGCTTCGCGCACTTCCGTGCCATTGTAGCCATAGAGCGGCGGCAACCCGCCCAGACTGCGGATGACCGGCGAGGGAAGCCCCGCTTGTGGTTCGATGTGCTGTTCAACAATATCGCGCCTGGCGGCGATGATCGTCTCCTGCAAAAAGATGCGCGGCACATCTTCGACACGGGTCACGCGATAGGAACGCCCACCCCCGGCATTGGCCACATCGACCAGATTGGGATTGGCGTCTTCACCAATTGCAACTGTCGAAATCGTCATGCCAGCAGCGCGCATCTGTGCAATCAGATCGCTGTAGTTGCTTTCTGCAATGCCATCGGTCAGGAGAATGACGTGCTTGACCTTTGCATCAGCAGCTGCCAGCGCCTGTGCTGCCTGTTCGATCCCCGGTCGAATATTCGTGCCGCCACCAATGCCAAACGAACCGAGCGCTCGTTCAATCTCAACCACCGAGGGCAATCGTTGCAGCGGCAACACCCAGTTTGCCACCTCATCGAACACAACCAGTCCCACCTGATCGACGGGAGTCAGACCAAGGCTTGCCTGGTAGACCGCTTCTTTGGCGAGATCGAGCCGGTTGCGCCGGCTTCCACTCACCAGTTCCGCCATACTGCCGCTCCGGTCGATCACCATCACCAGCGCCAGATCAGGTTGCTGCATCGTGTCGAGCGGATCGAGCAACACCGGCAGCACCGGTTCCAGCGACGTGCGCCGGTAGCCGCCGGCGCCGAATGAGTCCACACCGCCGATCATCGCCATTCCGCGCCCCAGTTCACGCACATAGACCGGCAGCGCCTCCATCAAGGTGCGTGGCATGTCGCGCGCCGGCGTATCGACGATCACCACCCCAGCGTAGGCGCCAAGCTGATCCAGAGTGGCGGGCGCCTGATTGGGCGGGAAGAGGTCGACACGCACCTCGGCGGCGCGCAACGCATCTCGCAAGTTGGCGGCGCGCGACTCATCTGCCGCAATCAACAGCAGGCGCGGCGGTCCGAGCACTTCGGTAAACGCCGCTCCCCGATTGTTCTGCGACTCGGTGTCGCCATCGGCATCGAGGCGCACCTCCAGACGACGAAACCCCGTCTCGCCTGATGGCACACGAATATCGATTGTGCTCGATCCCTCGGGAATGGGCAGTTCCTGCTCACCGATCAGTTGCCCATCGACAAAGGTTTGCAGGCGCCCGCTCGTCGCATAATTCGACGTAATATTCGCCTGAAGGGTGAGGTCTTGCCCTTCACGCACCACAGCCGGCGCGCTAAGCCCGGCGACGATGACGTCGGGACCCCGCTCGCCCGGCAGATAGACCACATCAATCGGCACCCCGCGAATGGCTGCAAGTTGTGCCGCATCCGCCACCCGCCCCGCATTTTCGCCGCCATCCGAGATGAGCACCAGGCGCTTCTGCGTTTCCGCCGGAAAGAGCGCCAGTCCAAGTTGCACCGCCTCTTGCAGATTGGTGCGCGTCGTGATCGGAACCGACGTCAGGCGACTCAGCGGGCTGATCGGACCTGGGGCGCGCTCCACCAGCGCATTATCGCCGAACACCACGACGGCCGCCTGGTCGCCTGGGGGCATAACAGCCAGCGCATCGTTGACATACTGCAAGGCGCGTTCGCGTTGCACCGGCGTCATCGAATCCGAGACATCCACCAGGAACACGGTTGTCAGATCACGCACCGGCAGGACGATCTGCGTACCGGCGAGCGCCAGGATGAGCGCAAGCAGGATAGCGCTGCGCAACGCCAGACTGGACCAGAAGCGCCATGGAGCAAGGCGGCGCGGCGTGAGCAGCGTCAAAGCCCACAGCGCCGGAATCAGCGCCAGGAGTGCAAGGGCAAGGGGCGTGATGAACGAGAGGCGAATCATGGTTTCAGTATACCATGCCAGAACTCTTTCTGGCGTGTTGTCGCCTGTTATCTGCCGATAATCAAACCTTTCTCGCCAGGGCGCGGCGGGTATGGTATAGTGATACAGCAATGTGCATACCCTGAGCAAAAGATGTATCGACGAGGATACGCCAATGGCTGCTCCGCGCGCACAGCCCCCCGTTTCAGAGCAGACGCCGCATCCCAGTGGCGACAACCGGTTCAAACTGCTCGAAGCCACGATGAAGAAACACCAGTATCACCCGGACGCGCTGATCGAAGTGTTGCACCGCGCGCAGGAACTGTTTGGCTATCTTTCGACCGATCTGCTGCTCTATATTGCCCATAGCCTGCATCTGCCGCCGAGCCGGGTGTACGGCGTGGCGACGTTCTATCACTTCTTCTCGCTGGCGCCGAAGGGTGAGCATTCGTGCGTCGTCTGTCTCGGAACCGCCTGCTATGTGCGTGGCGCAGCGGCCATCCTGGCGGCTGCCGAACAGACGCTGGGGGTCAGAGCAGGTCATACCACGCCGGATGGTCGCCTGTCGCTGGAAACGGCGCGTTGCCTGGGGGCATGCGGTATCGCGCCGACGGTTGTGTTCGATGGCACGGTCACCGGTCATCAAACCCCAGAGCAGGTGCAGGTCTGGCTGGAGCGCCTCAGGGAAAAGGATTTATGACTTCACTGCAAAAAGCAACCACGAAGGTCACAAAGGGACAAAAAGGAAATGCGCTTCATTTTTTGAAGGTTGCACGTTGAACGTTGAATGTGGGTTGGTTCTCAGTTCTTGGTTCTCAGTTCTTGGTTCTCAGTTCTTGGTTCTCAGTTCCTGGTTCTCAGTTCTTGGTTCTCAGTTCCTGGTTCTCAGTTCTTGGTTCTCACTATGGATATAAGCGAACTCCTGGCAATTGCCGAACACGAAAACGCTCTGCGGCGACCGATCAGCATCCGCTGCTGCACGGCGCTCGGATGCCAGTCGGCGGGGGCGCTGTCATTGAAACAACGGCTCGAAGAAGCGGTTGCCGAAGTGGATCGCACCGACATCGAGGTTATTGGCGTCGGCTGTATGGGGTTGTGCGGTCACGGTCCGCTGGTGCAGGTCGATCCGCATGGCGTGCTCTACGAGCATGTGCGCGCCGCCGATGCGCCATCGATCGTCGCAGCCCTCGACGGCGGCGAGGCGACGGCGCCGCAGGGCGATCCTCAACATCCCTTCTTCACCCTGCAGAAGCGGATCGTTCTGGAAAATAGCGGCATGATCGACCCGGAGCGCATCGAGTCGTATATTGCCGCCGGCGGGTATCAGGCGCTCTACCACGTGCTGCACGATATGACTCCGGCGGAAGTGATCGATGTCGTCACCCGCAGCGGTCTGCGCGGGCGCGGCGGCGCCGGGTACCCGACCGGTCTGAAGTGGGCGACGGTTGCCAAGAGCCACGGCGATCGCAAATATGTCGTCTGCAATGCCGACGAAGGCGACCCCGGCGCCTTCATGGATCGCAGCATTATCGAAAGCGATCCGCACAAGGTGCTCGAAGGCATGGCAATCGCCGCCTATGCCGTCGGCGCCGACCAGGGATACGTCTATGTGCGCGCCGAATATCCGCTGGCGATCCAGCGTTTGCAACGCTCAATTGCGCAAGCACGGCGACTGGGGCTGCTTGGGGCGCAGATTTTCGACGCCGGGTTCACCTTCCGCGTTGATATTCGCGTCGGCGCCGGCGCATTCGTGTGCGGCGAAGAAACAGCGCTCATGGCGTCGATTGAAGGCCGGCGCGGACAGCCGCGCCCGCGCCCGCCCTATCCCGCCGAAAGCGGATTGTGGGGCAGGCCGACGCTCATCAACAATGTCGAAACCTTCGCCAACATCCCGCCGATCATTCGCAACGGCGCCGAATGGTTCGCCGCAATCGGCGCAGAAACGAGCAAAGGGACGAAGGTGTTCGCCCTGACCGGCAAAATCCGCCACACCGGCTTGATCGAAGTGCCCATGGGGGTCACACTGCGTCAGATCGTCGAAGATATGGGAGGCGGCGTGCCCGAAGGCAGGGTCAAAGCAGTGCAGACGGGCGGACCATCCGGCGGGTGCATCCCCGCTGCGCTGCTCGATACGCCGGTTGACTACGAATCATTGCAGCGCGTCGGCTCGATCATGGGGTCGGGCGGCATGGTGGTGATGGACGATGCGACCAACATGGTCGATGTTGCCCATTTCTACATGGAGTTCTGCAAGGACGAGTCGTGCGGCAAGTGCATTCCGTGCCGCGCGGGAACGGCACAGATGCTGCACATGCTCGACCTCATCCGATCCGGTCAGGCGACTGCCGCCGACCTCGCGCAACTCGAACAGCTCTGTCTGATGGTTAAAGAAACCAGCCTCTGCGGTCTTGGTCAATCGGCGCCGAACCCGGTGCTGAGTACGATGAGATATTTCCGCGAGGAGTATGAGGCGTTGGTCAGAGGGCAGAGGGCAGAGGGTAGAGGGCAGAGGATAGAGGGCAGAGGGTAGAGGGCAGAGGGTCGGGGGTTATTGGGAAGGAAAAGCGATGGCTGCGCGAACGTTTACGATCAATGACCAACTGATCAGCGCGCGAGAAGGTGAAACGATTCTCCAGGCGGCGCGTGAGCATGGCATCTCCATTCCAACGCTCTGTCACCTCGATGGCGTGAGCAGCGTCGGCGCCTGCCGGCTCTGCCTGGTCGAGATCGAAGGCAGTCGTGTCCTGCGCCCGGCATGCGTGACGCCGGTGGTCGAAGAGATGATTGTGCGCACCGATACCGAGCGTCTGCGCGAGTATCGCCGGATGATCATCGAACTCCTCTTCGCCGAACGCAATCACGTGTGTGCGGTGTGCGTCGCCAATGGCCACTGCGAACTGCAAGACCTTGCCATTGCGGTTGGGATGGACCATGTGCGTTTCGATTACGCCTTTCCGCGCTGCGATGTTGATATTTCCCATCCGCTCTTCGGCATCGACCACAACCGCTGCGTTCTCTGCACCCGGTGTGTGCGCGTGTGCGACGAAGTCGAAGGGGTGCATACCTGGGACGTAGCGGGGCGCGGCGCCGATGCGCGGGTGATTACGGACATGCGCCAGCCGTGGGGCGAGGCGCGCAGTTGCACCTCGTGCGGCAAATGCGTGCTTGCCTGCCCGACGGGGGCGATCTTCCGTCGCGGCGCGACGGTTGGTGAAATGGAGCGCGATCGTCACAAGATTGCCTACATTGTCGCTGCGCGCGAACAGCGCTGGTGAGCGTCCATCCAAAAACCCGACGATCGCGCGTCATCGGACGCGGCGACCCACTGCGGCGCCCCTACAATGGTGGCTTCGGGCGTGGCGCCCACCGCGGCGCCCGTACTATGCGAGGGCGATTGTGGAAAAAATACGACTGGCGACAATCTGGCTTGGTGGATGTTCAGGGTGCCACATGTCGTTCCTGGATCTCGATGAGTGGCTCTTTGAACTGGCACAGCACATCGATCTGGTGTACAGCCCGCTCGCCGATGTGAAGGAATACCCGGAACATGTGGATGTAGCGCTGGTCGAGGGCGCCGTTGCCAACGAGGACAACCTGCGCCTGATCCGGCAGGTGCGTGAACGAACCCGCATCCTGATCGCCTTCGGCGATTGCGCCGTCACCGGCAATGTCACGGCGCTGCGCAACCCGCTCGGCGACCTGGCGCCATTGCTGCATGCCATCTATGTCGAGCGAGCCGACGTGGGCGGTTGTATGCCCCACACTCCTGGCATCATACCGTCGCTGCTCGACAGGGTTCAGCCGGTTCATAAAGTTGTTCCGGTCGATGTGTATCTGCCAGGATGTCCGCCACCGGCACCGCGCATTCGCGAACTACTCGAACAGACACTGGCTGGCGGCGCTATCCATCTGGCCGGACGCGACATGATCAAGTTTGGTTGAGAGGATACGAGACGCCTATGACTCGTCAGATCCTCATTGATCCGGTGACCCGGATTGAAGGACATGCAAAGATCAGCATCCACCTGGATGACAACGGCGACGTGCAGGAAGCGCGCTTGCACGTCACCGAATTTCGCGGTTTCGAGCGATTCTGCGAAGGGCGTCCTTTCTGGGAAATGCCCGGTATTACGGCGCGCATCTGCGGCATCTGCCCGGTAAGTCATCTGCTGGCGTCTGCCAAAGCGGGTGATGCGCTCCTCTCGGTCACTATTCCACCGGCTGCCGAGAAACTGCGCCGGCTGATGAACCTGGGGCAGATCGTGCAGTCGCATGCGCTCAGTTTTTTCCATCTCAGCGCCCCGGACCTGCTGCTTGGCTTCGACAGCGACCCAGCACGGCGCAACGTCTTCGGACTGATGACCGCCGATCCGATGTTCGCGCGCGCGGGCATCAGGCTGCGGCAGTTTGGGCAGGACATCATCGCCATGCTTGGCGGCAGCAAAATCCATCCGGCGTGGGCCGTGCCCGGCGGCGTTCGTTCAGCGCCAACTGCTGCACAACGCGCCGACATCGCCCAACGGCTGCCCGAAGCGCGCGCGACCGTGCTCGACGCGCTGCGTCGCTTCAAGACCCTGCTCGACACGCACCACGACGAGGCGGCAACCTTTGGCAATTTCCCATCGCTCTTCCTGGGACTGGTCGGACCGCATGGCGAGTGGGAACACTATGATGGTCATTTGCGCGTGGTAGACTCAGGCGGCGCGATTGTTGCCGATCAGGTCGAGCTGTCGCGCTACCGCGACATTATTGCCGAAGCGGTCGAACCCTGGTCGTACTTGAAAATGCCCTACTACCGGGCGCGCGGGTATCCTGCCGGAATGTACCGCGTCGGTCCACTGGCGCGTCTGAACATTTGCACCCGCATCGGCACCCTGCTGGCGGATGCCGAATTGGGAGAGATGCGGCAACGCGCCGGCGGTATCGCCACCTCGTCGTTTTACTACCACTACGCGCGCCTGGTCGAAATCCTGGCAGCGCTGGAACGCATTTCATTGCTGCTCGACGACCCGGACATCGATTCGTTGCGATTGCGCGCCGAGGCAGGGGTCAATCAGTTTGAGGGGATCGGTGTAAGCGAAGCGCCGCGCGGCACGCTCTTCCACCACTACATGGTTGATGCGCACGGCCTGATCCAGAGCGTCAACCTGATCATCGCCACAGGCCACAACAATCTGGCGATGAACCGGACGATCGCGCAGATCGCGCGGCACTATGTCAAAGGCGACCGGATCAGCGAAGGCGCGTTGAACCGGGTAGAAGCAGGCATCCGGGCCTACGATCCATGTCTCAGTTGCTCGACGCACGCTGCTGGAACAATGCCGCTAGTGGTGACGCTCATTGCCGCCGACGGCACAGTGCTCGACGAAGTGCGGCGGTAGGTTGCCGTTGCACGCATTTCCGGTTCTCAGTTCTCGGTTCTCGGTTCTCAGACACACACATGGCAGGATACTCCGTCATCATCATCGGCTACGGCAACGACCTGCGCGGCGACGATGCAGCCGGTCGCGTAGCAGCGGAGCGTCTCGCTGCACTTCAGATTCCAGATGTACAGGTGCTATCGGAGCATCAATTAGTGCCGGAACACGCAGCACTGCTGGCGCAGGCGCACCTGGCAATCTTCATCGACGCCGACTTAAGCGGATGCCCAATCGTCCGGGTGACCCATCTGACACCTGGCGCCACCTGGAGTGCCATGGGTCATACTGCTTCTCCTGAAGGACTGCTTTCACTCGCCACAACAGTGTATGGTCAGTCACCGCATAGCTGGTTGATTCGTATCCCGGCAGTCCATGACAATCTCGGCGCTTCCCTCTCCCCTCAGACGGAAGATGGCATCAGCGAAGCGGTTGAGATCGTCCGGCATCTCATCGCCTCCTTTAGATGACGGTCATTTGACAACCCACACGCCTGGAAGCACGCGCGTTCCCCCGCCTGCACACCGCTCCAGGGCGAAACCTGGGAGCGCGCGTCCCTCCCCCGCGTGAACAAGCGCAACCGTCCTGAGAGCGCAGGCGTCCCGCCTGCATCCTGGGAGCGCGCGCGTCCCGTCCGCCTCCTGAGAGCGCAGGCGTCCCGCCTGCATCCACACCGCGCCAGGGCAGCGGGGCAAAAAGGACGCCCACCCCCAGCCCCGCGCCAGCGGGGCTTCGTTCGTTCAGCGCCAGCATTCATGCCCGCGCGGTCGCCGCGCCCGCCCGCCTCCTGGAAGCGCGGGCGTCCCGCCCGCCTCCTGAGAGCGCAGGCGTCCCGTCCGCCTCCTGGGAGCGCGCGCGTCCCGCCCGCCTCCTGGGAGCGCGCGCGTCCCGTCCGCCTCCTGGGAGCGCAGGCGTCCCGCCTGCATCCACACCGCGCCAGGGCAGCGGGGCAAAAAGGACGCCTACCCCCAGCCCCGCGCCAGCGGGGCTTCGTTCGTTCAGCGCCAGCATTCATGCCCGCGCGGTCGCCGCGCCCGCCTGTGCACCGTTCCACAACAGCGGAGCAACATTGAAGCTGGCATGTCTCTCCAATCCATGGTAAGATGTTTACCAGCAGCAGATCCCGCAAACCTCGCACATCCTTTATCCACCAAACTACGAGGCAGGTATGACAACATATCACCGGCGCGTTGCCATTGTCCTGCTCATCTGTCTGCTGAGTGTTTCTGTATGGATGACGAGTCGCACGCAAGCCCAGGGGAACGCCGATCCGCGCGGGCTTGGCGACCCCGACGCGCCGCTGGTCATCATCGAATACAGTGACTACGAATGCCCGGCATGCGCCTCATTCGTGCGCGATGCTAAACCGCAACTGATTGCTGAATACATCGAAACCGGCAAGGTTTACTACCTCTACCGCGACAATCCGCTGCCGCAGCATCCGGCAGGGCGGGTCGCCGCAGCGTATGCGCACTGCGCCGCACAGCAGGGACAATTCTGGCCCATGCACCGGCGTTTGTTCCAGGGGTACATCGATGGCGAATGGGGCGGCAATCCATCCGCGTCGGAGCGTGTGTTTCGTCAGTATGGCGATGAGCTTGGTCTGGACGCAAGCGCGCTTCAAGAGTGCGTCCGCGATCCGGCCACCGATCAGGCGATTGCGGCAGACATCGAGGAAGCGCGCAATCGTGGTTTGCGCGGAACACCTGCCTACATTCTGCGCTGGCCCGGCGGTCCAGAGCGTGGCGATGTGCTGACAGGCGCACAGAGTTTCGGCACCTGGCGCTACCTGCTCGACGAGCGCCTGGGCGCACAGCCTGATCCAACGACGGCAGCGCCTGCCCTGGGAGAGCCGGCATCGCTCTTCTTCTACCTGGCGCTGGGGGCGGCGGGAGGTCTGGTCGTGCTGGTTGCCGGCGGAAGCGTGCTCTGGTGGGTTGCCAGGCGATCCCGCCGATAATAAGAGCCTGTCCGAAAAACCGCTAACTGAAGTGCGACCGGGTAGGCGAAGCCAATGCCTTCGCCTGCCCAAGGATCTTTCCTGGATAGGCTCTAAGCAATCGCCTGCTGGCGCCATTTGGCTGCCGCTGATACTCGTGGCAAACTTTCCTGAGCGTCATCATCAGACAGCCCCCTCTCTCCAGCACGCGCGCATCTGCCTGGCCCTACACCAGCGAGGCTTCGTGCGTTCAGTGGGAACACGCATGTCCGCTCGCAGCAATACGGCGTTTCGTAACAACGCATGACTAATGCCCGCAAAACGTCACTACCCGTGCAACGTGCTGCAATACGGCGTTTTGTAACAGCGCATGACTAATGCCCGCAAAATGTCACTACCCGTGCAACGTGCTGCAATACGGTGTTTCGTAACAACGCAGATAGCGCACCCTCGTCTGTAAAATTGTTCGCCATATTTTGTGCTATACTACACGCTCAGGTGCTTCGATTTGCCCCGTGTGCAATCGGCAGGCGATGCTACGCCGCTTCCCCGTCGCCACCCTGTGCTGTGGCATACCAGTTAGCAACCACATTTGTAATGCCGTACACGGAGTGATGGACCCATTTCGCCACACTATCACGATTGCCAGAGGAGTACGCCTATGGACGCCAATGCCGCCGCAGACACAACAGCACTGCTTGCAGAGTGTGAGCGCTTGCGCGAACAGGTCGCGCAACTCGAGCGCGATCTGGTGCGCTTCCGCACCATCGTCGAAGACACCGATCTTCTCATTACCGAAGTCGACGCAAATGGTTTGCTCACGTATGTGAACCATGCCGCTCAACGTGTTTTCGGGTATCCCCCAGCGGAGTGTATCGGTCGTTCATCGCTCGAATTCGTCCATCCAGACGACCTCGACGACGCCAGGCGAGCATTCGTTGAGCATGTGCAACGTCATGATCACTCATTTGTGATAGAAAACCGGGTGGTACACCGCAACGGCGCCGTTTCCCACAAACTCTGGTCGATCACCCCGCACTACGATGATCAGGGGCAGATTCAGCGCGCCACCTCAATTGCATACGACATCGGCGCACTTCACCGGCTGCGTAGCGAACTGCGCGAAAGCCGCACCATGTTGCAATTGGTGATCGACAACTTACCACAAGCCGTCTTCTGGAAAGATCGCGCATCGCGCTTCCTCGGTTGTAACCGGCGCTGCCTGGCAGACGCCGGTTTGACCTCGGTTGATGACATCATCGGCAAGACCGATTTCGACGTGCCGTGGAAGGATCAGGTATCGGCGTATCAGACAGACGACCGCGCAGTGATGGAGCAAGGACCGAAGATCAACATCGAAGAACCGCTCACGCGCAGCGATGGTTCGACGATCTGGCTGCGCACCAGCAAGGTTCCATTGCAGCGCGACGGAGAAGTCATCGGCGTTCTAGGCATGTACGAGGACATCACCGACCTGAAGCGGCAGGAAAACGAACTGCGCACGTTCAAGTTGCTGGTGGAGAACGCTCCCGACGGGATTGGCATCGCCGACACGAACATGGTGCTGACCTACACCAACCCTGCGTTCGCCGCCATGCTGGGATACCCCAGTCTGATCGGGAAAACGGTGCCTGCGATCACGCACCCTGACGATCTGGAGAAGTTAAGCGCCATCGCCCAGCAGGTGGCGCAAAGTGATACGCCGCGCGAGACGGTCCGCTATCTGCGGAGCGATGGTTCAGTCGTTACGGTGCAGGTATCAGCGCTGGCGCTGCGCGATGGGCACGGCAACGTAATCGGCTATGCGTCGATCAATCGCGACATCACCGAACAACTGCACTTCGAAGAAAACCTGCGCGAGAGCGAACAGCGTAACCGCGCGCTGCTCAACGCCATCCCCGATCTTATGTTTCTGATCAGCCACGACGGCGTTTTCCTGGACTACAAAACGGACAGCAGCGGCGATCTTTTGCTTCCGCCCGAAGCGTTCCTCAACAGGAAGGTCGCGGAGGTCCTGCCGCCTCATCTTGCTGAACAGGTGACCACCCACATGGAAGCGCTCAAGCGCACGCACGAGATGCAGACATACGAGTATCAGATTTTGATCAACGATCAGCCGCGCGATTTTGAAGCGCGCATGCTGTTTAGCAATAACGATATTCTCGTGGTATCACGCGATGTGACGAAGCAGAAGCGCGCCGAACGGGAGCGGCAGGCGATGCAGGAGCAGATCATTCAGGCGCAGCAGGCGGCGCTGCGCGAACTGAGCACGCCACTGATGCCGATCGCCGATGGCGTGGTGGCGATGCCGATTATCGGAACGATTGATACCATGCGCGCGCAGCAGATTATGGAAGTGCTGCTCCAGGGCATTGCCGAGCACAGCGCCGAGATTGCCATTCTCGACATTACCGGCGTCAAAGTGGTGGACACGCAAGTCGCCGGGGCGCTCATCCGCGCAGCGCAGGCGGCGCGCATGCTTGGCGCGCGCGTGGTGCTGACCGGCATCAGCCCCGAGATTGCTCAGACCCTCGTCCACATTGGCGCCGAAATGCGCGAAATGGTTGCCAAACCGACGCTGCAACAGGGCATTGCCTATGCGCTCGAACAGCGGGTGGGCAATCGCAAAGGGGAGAAGGCGAGAGGGTTTGAAGGTTGAACGTTGTACGCAGGCAGGTCAACGAACCTTCCCGACCCTTGAGGTCTCTGTTCCCGACTCCTCGCTGCGGCGGAAGATTGCTGGCGGCACGGTTCCTGCGCCCTCAAGTCGCCTTGCCCGACCTCAAGGGTCTTTAGGGTGGAAATGTCGCCCATTGCAGGTTGACGTTGGGAAGATTGACGGTGCGAAGGCAGGTGCGCCCGCAAAACCCGGGTCACTTTGGCATGCGCCCGATCACCCAGCCAAACAGGAGCGCTCCCCCCACCAGCAGCGCCAGGCTGATCGCGCCGCCGATCAGCACGTGACGCCAGCCGAATGGTCCCCCAAGCAGCCACCACGTCAGCAGCGTCGGTCCCACAAGCACGGCAAGCGCGACCGCCGCCAGCGGGACGATCGCGCGCACCAGGAGCCAGATTTTGTCCAATGGCGGATCCATCTCCACGGCTGCGGGCGCCATACGAATAAAGACGCAAAATCGGTCTACCGGTATTACCAGACCGGTTATCCCCTGCGCTGGCATGTCAGTCGGGCGCCCCTACCGATGGCGATGCACCACGGGCGCCCACGAGCGGCGCCCCTACCGATGGCGATGCACCACGGGCGCCCACGAGCGGCGCCCCGACGTTGTGCGCGCCCCGCTGGGCGGCGAATCCGCGTCGGGCGCCTCGCCCCCCCTTCGCATCTCGGCCTTACCCGCCCCCTTTCACCGCCTCGTGGATCTGTTCGATCAATCCGGCTGCCAGCGCCGGGTCGTGGGCGCCGATCGATTGCGCGATTTCCCGCGTCAGGCGGGTGACCGCTGCCGGATTAGCCGCCAACCGGGCGATGTCCTCTGCGACAAAAGGCGGCGCACCGGCGCCAAGCGACGCTGATAGCGACGCTTCGCCCTGCGGCGCGGGCTGCCGCGCCGCCTGGAAGCGTTCCTGTGCGTTACGCAGTGTGGCGGCTGCATCGAACGCCATGCCGGGCGTGGCGCCCGGGGCGCGATACTCGATAGTGTAGACCAGTTCCGTCTGCGCGGCGACCATGCCTTCCATCGTTGCCGCCTCGGAGATTGCCGGCGCGCCCAACGCGGCTTCCGCTGTCGCTGCGCCCAGGAGCGCCGATGGAGCAGCCGCTGCGGTAGGTTCAATGGTGAGTGCTCCGAGCGAAAATGCGCCGCTCGCTGTGCCGCGCACGCGCACCTGATAGCCGCCGGGCTGCGGATTCTCGATAATCGCCATGTACAACGGCTTGCCGCGATGTCCATAGTTGCGGAAGCGCACCCTCGGCGCCGCACGCCGTTGCACCGCAGGCGCGCCGAGCACGGCGCTGACCGGCGCGCCCGGCATTGCTTCGATGGTCAACTCGACAGGTGAGGCTGCCATGATCACCATCCGCGCCGCCGGCGCTGACTCTGGCGCAGGCGGCGGAGCAGCGACCCCCAGAATCTGCAACACCTGATCGACAGTCCTGTCCGGCAACTGGTCGTGGACGATCTGCACCGGCGGGCGATTCGTCGCGCCTTGTGCCTGCACCTGTGCGCTGGCGAGCAGCACCGTGCCGTCGCCGTCGGCGGTCGTAATGCGCCGAAGCGGCACGCCATCGGGGTAGACCGGTGGTGTGCCGGGTGGCGAGGGGGGGGGACCAACCTCGATCTGTTCCAGCGTCACAAAGTTCTGCCCGCTGATCGTCGTCAGCGGCGTGCGGCTGAACAGCAGCGCCAGCGCGCCCGGCGTGTTCCAGACATCCGACCAGAGATTGCGTTCGTGCATCTCATCTTCCGGGATCGCCACCGGCGGCGACCCCGCCCTGCACAGATAATCGTCCTGCGGCAGAAGATCCCTGAGACCGACGATCTGCGTCCGGATGGTCTTGAGCCGGTTCAGTCCCGTCTGGAACGGATGGATGCGCGCCAGATACCAGAGATAGACGTTCAGGACAGCCTGTACCATGCCGCCCCAATCGATATCGCCGCCGCCCCACGGGTAGTAGGCGTTGGCTGCGCCGCGATGCGGCGTGCCGAGCGTAATCAGGTGCGCCACGTCATTGCGATACGAGGTGCTCTGGACGTAGGTGCGCGCCACCAGACCGCCCATGCTGTGGGCGACGAGCGCGACGCGCGAACTGCCGGACGCGCTCTTCGCGCGGTCAATCCAGCGCGCCAGGTAGGTCGTCGCGCTGTCGGTCACCGACTTGCGCCAATCGTAGAAAGCCACGAACAGATCGCGGTTGCGGGTGTAGCCGGCGCGCTCACAGGCGGACACAAACGCGCGGCCATAGTCAACGAACGGCGGGAAGTTCCAGCCGCTCAACGACGGCGCGCGCCAGTCGAGCAGCAACGGCAGGTTGAATGAACCGGCGAACCCTGGGACGAACACGATTGGCGGGTTGGGCATGGTTTGCTCCTTCGAGGCGTCCGACGGTTGCCAGCCCGCCTCTGCACGGGCCAGACCCGACGCTACCGGATTATTTTCGCACAGATCCTACCCGCCGTCATCTGTGGGCGGACACAGATGAGCGCGGATCGGTCGCCGTGCATCGCACGCGCCTCCGCGCCCGTCCGTCGCACCCGTGGGCATCCGCGTCCCATCATCCGTGGGCGGACATGGATTGGCGCGGATCGCAACGGATGCCCACGGATTGGTCGCCGTGCATCGCGCGCGCATCCGCGACCATCCGTCGCACCCGTAGGCATCCGCGTCCCATTCCCGCCCGGCGGCTGATGATTGTCGAAAAAATAATCTGCTATCCGCCTACCCGCCCGGCGACTGAAGTCGCGGGCTATGGAAAGCAAAGCCCGCCTGCGCGGGCTCTACCGGATTTAATTCTTAATGTTCATAAGCCCTTGCTCAGGACGCGGAATCCCCGCAGAGGCTTGCACGATCTCATAGGGAGATCAACCAAAACCTGGACTATCGAGCCTGCACCTGTGGTGCGGTGGGGGTTGGTTTCGACAGGCTCAACCTGCGTTGGCTTCGACAGGCTCAGCCAACGCCGATCACGAGATTGTCCAATATCCGCTTGATCTTCCTATCAGCAAGGGCTGTGGACACTGTTGGCGTTATAGCCAGTTCTCTTTGTAATCCAGCGCATATTGCCGGAAGGAAATCGGCTTCTGCCCGGTGATGCGCTCCACCTCGCCTGTGACCGGTTCAGCCAGGCCGTTTCGAGTGGAAAGGGGTCCGGGCATGAATTGTCAGGCGGCTAGAAAGCGCGTCCCTGCTGCGATGCGCCTCGGCTGGCGACTGAAGTCGCGCCGGGCGGGCGTTCCGCCGGGCGTCCACCTGCGTGGACACTGTCGTTCCCGTCCGCGCAGGCGGAC
>NZ_JBYNRX010000041.1:0-14346 GCF_057785375.1 Roseiflexus sp. | reverse complement strand
GACGATCCAGCGCAATCCGTTAAAGACCTCGCGCAGCGAGTGGTCGCGCTGCGGGGCGTCTTCGGTCATGAAGGTCAGGGAGGGAGCGACGAAGGCCCGCTCCTCGTCGCTCACATCGCTTGGATAGGGTTTACGTGTCATACTGAAATCATACCACGTTTCTCTCTGAAGTGCATAACAGGCTCTAACCCCTAACCCCTAATTCCTAACCCCTGGTATAATGCACATCCTGCTGGAGGCGTTATGCTCACCATTCTCCTTCTCGGTCCGCCGCAGATCCTGTCCGATGGCGTCCCTATAACGGTGACGCGCCGTCGCGTTCGCGCACTGACCTACTATCTGGCAGCGCAGGGCAAACCTGTTCACCGCGAACGTTTGATGGACCTGTTCTGGTACGCCCACGAACGCGCCGCTGCCCGGCAGTTGCTCCGCACCACGCTCCACACTGCGCGCCGGGCGCTTGGATCGGTCATCGAAGGCGATGAGGAACTGACGATCGCATTCGATGTCGATGTAGACTATCGTGCGCTGGTCGATGCCGTGACAGCGCCCGCTGCCGATGAAGCGACGCTGGCTGCCGCGCTGGCGCGCTACCGTGACGATTTCCTGGCAGGCTTCACGCTTTCCGATGCACCACAGTTCACCGACTGGCTCGAAGCGGAGCGTGAACGGGTGCGCCTGCTGGCGGTGCGTGGATACACGCGCCTGGCGCGCGCCGCCGAGATGCGCGGTGATTTCGCTGCGGCGCTGACGGCGCTCGATCGCGCGCTGACGTTCGATCCGCTTCAGGAAGACCTGCAACGTGAATCTATTCGTCTGCACTACCTGGCAGGCGACCGGGTCGGCGCCATTCGCCGCTACGAGCGCCTGCGCGATATCCTCGACGCCGAACTGGGCGTACCGCCGATGCGTGAAACCCGTGAACTCTACGATGCGATCGTGACCGATCGCCTGGTCGATCGTGCGCTGGAACAGCGTCGCAGCGTCAGGGTTGAACGGGATGATCAACCGGCCGTTTCCAGCAACGGACCGCCGGCAGCGCGTTACACCTTGCCATCGTCGCTTCCATTCATCGGGCGTTCGGCGGAGATGGAAGCGATCGAGGCGGCTGGCGCGGGGCGTCTGACACTGATCGAAGGCGAAACCGGCATCGGCAAGACCCGCCTGGCATTCGAAGCGCTGGAACGATACGCTGCGCAGGGTGGATTGACCCTCATCACGGCTGCGCGCGAACTGGAGCAGGGGTTGCCCTACCAGCCCTGGATTGGATTGCTGCGCGATCTTCTGGCGCGCCCCAACTGGATGGATCTACGGGCGCGGCTCAATCTCGAACCAGTCTGGTTCGGCGAGGTGGCGCGGCTGTTGCCGGAGTTGACGCCCGGAATACCGGCGGCGGCGCAGGCGGACGAAGCGCGTCTCTGGGAAAGCGTGGCGCGATTGTTGATCGCACTGGCGCGCCAGCAGCCGCTGATGCTCCTCTTCGACGATCTCCACTGGGCGGATGCCAGCAGTCTTGGGCTTCTGGGGTATGTGGTACGGCGGGTTGAGGATGCGCCAGTGCGCCTGATTGCAACTGCGCGCACGACAGAGCATCAGGCGCCGCTGCGGGTGCTGCTGAATACGCTGCTTCGTGAAGGGCGCCTGGGGCGTGTGCTGCTGCGTCGCCTGAGCACCGCCGAAACTGAAGCGCTGGCGCGTGCGCTGAGCGCTCAGGACGCGCAGCGACTGGCGGCGTGGTTGTATCGCAACACCGAAGGCAACCCCTTTGTTATCGCGGAACTCGTGCGCCACGCCCGCGCAACCGGACTGCTTTCCGCCGATGGGCGGTTGAGCCCCATTCTGCCCGACGTTCCAATCGTGCCAATGTCGGTGTACAGCCTGATCCAGGAGCGTCTGGCGCGTCTTTCCGAGGAAGCGCGGCGCGTACTCGACACGGCGGTGGTGATTGGGCGAGTGTTTTCCTTCGATGTGGTGGCGCGCGCGGCTGCCCTTTCTGAAACCGCGGCGCTCGACGCGCTCGATGAACTGCGCGCTGCCCGGCTCATCGAGCCGCTGCCCGATGGTCGCTTTCAGTTCGACCATAGTTTGACGATGGAAGTGGCGCAGCGCGAGGTTGGCGAGCCGCGCCACCGGGCGTTGCACCGGCGCGTCGCCGAGGCGCTTGAGGCGCTCAACCGCGACCGGCTGGACGATGTGGCGGGGTTGATTGCCTGGCACTTCGCCGAAGGCGGAGTTCCCGAGCGCGCCGCAGCCTACGCGCTGCGCGCCGGTCGCCGTGCTGCGAACGTCGCCGCCTGGACGGAAGCGATTGCATTTTACGAACAGGCGCTGGCAGGCGTTGCGTCCGGGCAGCGGTTCGATGCACTGATGAACCTGGGTGAAGCGTTGCTGATGGGAGGCAGATCGGCGCAGGCGGCAGAGCGTTTCCACGAGTGTCTCGCGCTGGCGCGCACGCCTGCGGAGATGCGCCGGGCGCGTTTGAACCTGGCGCGTGCGCTGACGCCACAGGGACGCTATGCCGAAATGATCGAAGCGGTGCGCGGGCTGGAACGTGAAGGCGAGATCAATGAACGCATCGCCGCACTCTTCCTGTGGGGAACGGCGCTGTCGCTGGAAGGATCCGACCTGGTCGGCGCTGCGCTCCGTTTGCGTGAAGCGGCGCGCCTGATCCTCGCCCAACCCGCGCCCGATCCCGTCGCACTGGCGCAGGTGCGCTTCGAACTCGGCGGCGTGGCCGCCCAGCAGGGCGACCTCTCCACGGCGATTGCCTCCTACCGCGAGGCGCTGGCAGCCGCCGACAGCGCCGCCGATCGTTCAGAATCGCTCACATGGCGCATCCTGGCACGTAACAACCTTGCCTACCATCTGCACCTGCAAGGGCATCTGGACGAAGCCGAACGCTGGCTGGAGGAAGGGCTGCGCCTGGCGAGCGAGTACGGCGCGCCAGGTCTTCAACCATATCTCTTTTCGACGCGGGGTGAGATTGAACTGGCGCGCGGCGACCTCGACGCGGCTGAAGCCGGTTGGCTGGCGGGACTGACCCTCGCCGAACGCCTGGATGTTCCTGAACGTGTGGCTGGAATCACCGCCAACCTTGGGTTGGTTGCGTTGAGGCGGGGACGCACCACGCTCGCCATTCACCACCTTTCTGCAGCCCTGGCGCGCGCCGATACGCTGGGCGCCCGCCATCTCGCCGCACAGATCCGCGTCTGGCTGGCGCCGCTCCTCCCGCCCAACGAGGCGCGCAGCGTGCTCGCACAGGCGCGTACAATCGCCGAAAGCGGCGGTCGCCGTCGCCTTCTGGCAGATATCGTCCGGGCTGAAGAGTCACTTGCAACGTGTTCACGCTCATGTTGACGCTGCTGTTGATGCGGGAATGCTACACTGCATGTGAATAATCTTTCAGCAAAAGGAGCGCCAGGCATGGCTCAGTGGATCATTGACGACAGTCATTCCCTCATTCAGTTTACTGTCCGCCATATGATGATTTCGAAAGTGCGCGGGCGGTTCGACCGCTTCAATGGCACGATCACGGCAGATGAGCAGAACCCTGCCAATTCATCGGTGAATGTTCAGATTGAAGTCGCCAGTATCAACACGCGCGATGCAAAGCGCGACGGGCACCTGACATCGCCGGATTTCCTCGATATCGCCAATTATCCATACATCACCTTCGTCAGCAAGCGCATCGAGATGCTGGACACGTCGCACGGGCGTCTGATCGGCGACCTGACCATCCGCGGCGTGACCCGCGAAGTGACGCTCAATGTCGAATACAACGGTCAGGCGCGTTCGCCGTGGGGCACGGTCAGCGCCGGTTTTCATGCCAGTACGACGATCAACCGCAAAGACTGGGGATTGACCTGGAATGTAGCGCTGGAGACCGGCGGGGTGCTCGTCGGCGACGAGGTGGAGATCGATATCGAAGTTGAGTTGATCAGGCAGGAAGAGCAGCAGGAGACGGTTGAGGCGGCAGCGTCGTCATCAGCAGGTTAAGGTCGGCATCAACAACGAGGCGCCAGCCTGGCGGCACAATCGTCGTCGCGTCGAACTGGGCAATAATTGCCGGACCCTCGATCGTGTCGCCGGGGCGCAGGTCGTCGCGTTCGTATAGTGGCGCGGGTTCGAGTGTTGCTGTGTCACCGGTCAGCGCAGCCTGCACCACAACACGCGGCTGCAATGGCGCTGTACGCGGCGGCAACTCCTCCGGCGCGAAATCGATGGCGTTGCGTGGGCTGACCGCCCGTACCCGGAGTGTCACTACTTCGATGCGACGCTCACGCATGGCATGCCCGTAACGCCGTTCGTGCAATGCGTGAAATCGTTCCGCCAGGTCTGCCAGCGGCGCCGCTGATGTTTCCCAGCCGCTCTCCAGCGGGGTGGGGAGTTCATACGATTGTCCAGCATAGCGCAGGTCGAGCATGCACTCGATATGGCAGCCTCTGGGGTCCTCGCCGTCGGCTGCCAGCGCCGCCAGCGCCTCGTTTGCGAGCACGGCGATGTGCGCGGCGAGGGTTGCAGGATCGAGCGCATCGAGGGTCGTCAGCAACGCCCGGCTGCTCTCGCGGGTCACATCAGCGGCGATCATGCCAAGCGCCGACAACACTCCCGGATAACGCGGCGCCAGCACGGTGCGAATGCCGAGCGCAGCCGCCAGATGCGCCGCGTGCAGCGGTCCTGCGCCGCCGAATGCGACCAGCGCGCAGTCGCGCGGATCATCGCCGCGCTCGACGGAGATTGCCCGGATCGCGCGCTCCATCAGGGCATTGGCGACGCGCACCACGCCAAGCGCAGCCCGCCGTTCGTCACCAGGGTTTTGTGCACCGAACAGGTCTTGCGCCAGCGCCATGAATACCGTGCGCGCCCGCTCCACGTCGAGCGTCATTCGTCCACCCAGGAAATGGTCTGCCTGGAGGCGCCCCAGCAGCAGGTTGGCATCGGTTACGGTCGGCAGCGTCCCACGCCCGTAGCATGCCGGTCCCGGATCGGCGCCAGCGCTCTGTGGACCGACGCGCAGCGCGCCGCCAGCGTCTACCCTGGCAATCGAGCCGCCTCCCGCACCCACCGTGTGGATGTCCAGGCTCGGCAGGCGCACCGGCAGCCCGCCAACGTGCGACTCCGATGTGCGCGGCAGCGCCCCGTCAATCAGTGCAACATCGGTGGACGTTCCTCCCATATCGAAGGTGATGATCCGGCTGAAACCGGCGCGCTGTGCAACCGCGTATGCGCCAACAATACCGCCTGCCGGACCGGAGAGCGTCGTGCGCGCCGCCAGTTCACGGGCGGTCACCAGCCCTATGCTCCCGCCGTCGGAGGCCATGATGCGGATAGAGCGCACTCCGCGCGCTGTCAATGCCGGACCAAGACGATCCAGGTAGCGTCCGAGGACCGGGCTGACATAGGCATTGACGACGGTTGTGCTGGTGCGTTCGTATTCGCGTGGTTCGGGCAGGACGCGATGCGATGCCGAAATGAAGAGGACGCGCTGCGACGCGCGCGCTGCCTGTTCGAGCGCTGCGGCAACGCGCGCTTCGTGACAAGGGTTGGCGTAGCTGTGGATCAGGCAGATCGCAACCGACTCGACAGGCTGCGTGTCGATCCAGGCGATCAGGCGCGCCAGTTCATCGTCGTCGAGCGAGGTCAGCACACGTCCATCAGCCAGCATGCGCTCAACCAGTTCGAAGCGCCACGCTTCAGGAACCGGCGGATCGGGACGAGTCACATTCAGATCATAAAGCGCCGGTCGGTTGCCGCGCCCGATGGCCAGCACATCACCGAAGCCGCTGGTCGTAATCAGGGCAGTGGCGGCGCCGCGACGCTCGAGCAGCGCATTGGTTGCCACCGTCGTGCCATGAACGACGGCTGCCGGTGCGCCGAGCGTATCGACACCCTCCAGCAACGCACGCGCCGGGTCATCGGGCGTTGAGAGAATCTTATAGATGCGCACACGTCCGTCGCGCAGCAGTACGAAGTCGGTAAACGTGCCGCCAATATCGATGCCGAGGATCTCCATCATGGCGCCAGAGCAGTAATTGCGCGATCAGTTTCCACCAGGCGCACGCGCACATTGCCCGTCAGGTCCCAGTACCAGAGCGCAGCCGGTTCATCAGGCGCAACATGGAGCGGACCGGCCGGTCCCTCCGGTAGACGGTCGAAGGTGACATACGCCAGTGCATTCTGGTGTGCGGTGAAGGTCCCCAGACCGCCGGCAGCAATGCCGGCTGCCAGCACCCGGTCAGCGCCGTCGGCGTTTCGCGCGTGCAGCGTGTACTCATACACCGCATCGCTGGCGCAGGCGGTGGAGAGGTAGTAGAGCGTCCCGTCGGCGCTCCAGGCGACTGGGCGATTCCAGAACCCTGCGGCAATTGGGCTGAGACGTTCGATCTCGGCGCCCGACCGGTTCAGAATAAGCAGGTCAGCGCCGCTGCTGTCGATACGGAATGCTTCGACAGCAATGGCGCTGCCATCGGGTGCCGCCATCGGGCGACCAAATCCATCGTACCGGGCGCTGCGCTGCCCGCCTGCTCCCGACACCAGCAGCGCCATGCCAATATCGAGTTCGGTTCCATCGGATTCGCGCAGGAACAACGTCCTCCGACCATCCTCGGCGATCGCGGCGTAGATCAGACGCGCATCATCGAGCCATTGCGGTGCGTAACGACTCCACTCATCGCCGGATGGGGTCAGAACGACGGCAGGCGCGCCGGGAAAGACCTGTACCGAGAAAATGCGCAGTTGCGGCGGCGACACCCCCGCCTCATCAACCGCATAAGCGATCGTTGTTCCATCCGGCGACATGACCGGATCGGCGCACGAGCGTCCGCGCGGCGGCGGCGTCAACTGGCGGATCGAACCATTGTCCAGTTCCAGCACCCACAGGGTCGAAGCGGCGGCGGCATCCGCTGCAACCGTGCCCGGCGCCGTCGCGCAGAAGGCGAGCATCCGCGCATTCGGGCGCGCAGCCAGCGCTGTCACATCACCGAACTGCCCGGCGCGGAGGCGTTCGGTCAGATTTTCCGTTGCGCCATTGCTGATGCGCCAGATATCGCCAGACGCAAGGTAGAAGATTGGTGCAGCGGGCGCCGCCGCTGCGCCTGCCGGAATGCGCAGCAGGTCGCTCGCCTGGCTGACTGGTCCGCTCGTCGCTACATCGACGACCAGACGCAACGGATTATTTTCCAGGCGCACGCGGAACGGAAGCGGCTGATCGACGCCGATAACCAGCTGTGCGCCTGTAGTTGCGCCGGAGGGAACCCGAAACGCGGCAGCGCGTATGACCTGTGTGCCGCTCAACGGCACGGTCCGTGTCGCCAGCGATGCACGGAACGCATCATCGCGCAGCCATCCATCGAGCTGAACTTCGATGAGATAGGCGCCAGCCACCTCAGCCTCGCCGATAGTCTGGGGGGCGGCAGGCGCCGGGCGGCAGCGCGCCGAGGCGTGCGGTTGCGCCGAGTCGGCAGGAACGTCAAGCGCGAGTTCGAGGCGCTCAAAAAACGGTTCGACTGTGGCTGTAATTGTCGTCACCCGCATACTGAACCGCCCGCTCGATGGGTCGCCAGCCTGCTGATTGCACAGACTGAACTGCGCCAGAATCGGGTTTGGCGTCGGAGTGGGCGGCAGCGGCGTCGGCGTCGGCGTAGCGGTTGGGGTAGGCGGCAGCGGCGTCGGCGTCGGACCAGGAGTTGATGTTGGGGTGGGCGGCAGCGGCGTCGGCGTGTTGGTTGGCGGAATGGGCGTGATTGTTGGCGTCGAAGCTTCGACCGTTTCAATTTCGCGGATGCGTTCCTGTTCGGCGATCGAGAGTTGTTCACAGGCAGTGAGCGCCAGCGCCACAAAGGGTATGATCAAGAGGACGATACGAATTCGGGTCATGTCGTCTCACCAGACTTCAGGGCGACGACGGGTCGCGTGGGCGGGAACCATGGGATTGCGGCTTGACAATGACAGCAACGACGTTCCACCATTTCTCTCAGCATAACACGTCTGCCGAAAAGCGCAACTATGTCAGCGGGTCGCCGGGAAGCGCAACCTTAATCCAGCCGCGGCGCATGGCATAGACAACCGCCTGCGTGCGATCATTGACCGCCAGTTTGCGCAGGATCGACGAGATATGGTTCTTAACCGTCTGGTTGGAAATGTCGAGCAGTTTAGCAATTTCCTTGTTCGTGCGCCCGGCGGCGACCAGTTCGAGCACCTGCAACTCACGCGGCGAGAGCGGCGAGTAGATGCTCTGCGTATCCTCTTCCGCCGCCATCTGGCGAAAGGCGCTCAACACCTGCGCCGCAACGTCTGGCGAGGAGAGCACCAGATCATTAATCGGATAATTGCCGCGCCGCACCTGATGCAGCGTCTGCATTAACTTTTCAGGAGCGATGTTGCGCGGCACACAGGCAGCGATGCCAGCGCGAATGGCTTTGACCACTTCCTGCCCATCCATCGTCGAACTCAGCAGAACGATGCGAATATGCGGATGCGAACGTTTGATGGCGCGTGAGACTTCGAGACCATTGACTCCTGGCAGGTCCACCTCCATCACGACCATGTCGGGGTCGAGCAAGTCGACGATTTGAATCGCCTGCTGACCATTGCTTGCTTCGCCGATCACGCGGAAATCGGTTGAACTCGCCAGATGATGGCGCAACCCTTCACGAAACAGTGCGTGCGCGTTGACCAGCACGATCGAGGTTGAATTCACCCCGTCCTCCCGATGTGATGCGTTCTTCGCCCTCGCGCCGGGTGCTGAATGATGATGCGCTCGCTTAAGCGCGCTGCAACCCCTGTCGGTTGCCGGGGCGCCTGCAG
Source organism: Roseiflexus sp. (assembly GCF_057785375.1). Lineage (NCBI taxonomy): Bacteria > Bacillati > Chloroflexota > Chloroflexia > Chloroflexales > Roseiflexaceae > Roseiflexus > Roseiflexus sp. The sequence goes on along the minus strand of NZ_JBYNRX010000041.1, from coordinate 5,541 downwards.
AAAGCGACGAATGAAGTGTAAACTGTACGATTACCGGGTATTATACTGTAGACAATCTCTTTACACAAACCATAAACCGCCGCAGGCTCGTGCGTTCGCAATCAAGGCGCCGGTGCGGAAGGTTCCAATCGTTCGCGCAGCCGGCGGTCGGCTTCGGTCACGGCGTCGGCCGGCGTCGTAAGACCGAGCAACGCCTGACGCTGCATCCGCTTGATTTCCTGTTCCACAAAGGCGCGCGCACTTGAGTTGGGCATGGGCAGCCCCTGTTCCGCCTGAGTACGGAACACCCGCGCCGCGATCTCCTGCGGTGAGTCGCCGGTCAACGCCAGGCGGCGCGACGCTGGCTGCATATCGCTTTGCAGCAGAATGGTCTGCGCTTCTTCGCTGATCATGAAACGGATAAACCGTGCAGCCGCCACGCGCTCGTTTGCCCCAGCCAGATTGTTGATCGCCAGAACATCGGCACGCACATATGGACGTGGCGCTTGTCCCGTTTCACTCAGGCGCGGCAGCGGCGCAAGACCGATCTGCTCGCCCCACAGACCACGATAGACGCTCATCTGATGCGCCCAATCGAACGTCATAATGGCGCGTCCATCCTTCAACTCGCGATCGACCAGGATGCTGCTCTCGCTCCGCGCCAGGATGCGCGCGTCGTTTTGAAGTGCGATCAGCCAGGAAAGCCACTGTTCGGCGCCGGCGCGACCGGTTTCGCCAAGCGCAACCCGCCCTTCGTCATCGAACATCCGCCCGTCGAAGGCATACAGGTATCCAATCATATTGTCGTGCGACAGATTGAGCGCCAGCCCCCAGATCGGCGGTTGGGCTTCCGGGTCGCTCAACCCGCGTCCAATGGCGAGCATGGTTGCGGTATCGGCGGGAGGCTCGGTGAGATTAGCAGCGTTGTAGTAGAGCGCCAGCGTGTCGAAGCGCACAGGTACGCCATAAAGCCGTACTGTGCCGGCGGCGTCGCGCGCCTGCGCTCCCGCCAGCGTCACCGGCAGGAGCGCATCGATCTCCTGGGCTGGCATCAGATCATCGAGTGGAAGGAGCACTCCCGCTTCCGCCAGCCCGCCGATCCAGGTATTGGGAATAAGAATCAGGTGCGGACCGCTGCCCGCAGCGACAGATGCGCGCAGTTCGGCGGCGAAGCTCGCCAGCGGCACCGATTGCAGCACAATGCGCCCATCGCTCTGCTGACGGTTGTACTGCTCAACCAGGCGTCCAAGCGCCTGCCGATCACTGCCCGACCATCCATGCCAGAGGAGGAGTGGTCCGACACTGGGAGCGTTTGCGACGTTTGTCGGGGCTGAAGAGATGTCGGGCGCGCCGCGCGACTCACACCCGGCGAGCAACGCAGCAATCAGTAGAATGGCAACCAGATAGCATCGCATGATCCGGCGAGCACTCCTGTCATCCGCCGGATTATAGCATACCGACCGGTGCGTTGCTCAGTCGATGGATACGACGATGCGCGGCAGTTCGACGAAGTGATCCATGCCATCAGCCTGATAGACGCAGGTGCGCTCTTCCGCCGTGGTCATCGCGCAGTGGTTGCCATGCCGGTCGATAGCCACCAGGCTCATGACGTTCGGCGTGCCGCGCAGGATGGGCGCAAGATCGCGAAAGGCTTCACGGCACGCCTCTTCGAGCGGATAGCCCGCCTTGAGGTACAGCACCACGCTGCGCGCTGTCGCTGCGCGGATCGCCGCCTCGCCCCAGCCGGTGCACGCCGCCGCACCGTAGCGGTCGTCGGCATAGTTGCCGCCGCCAATGATCGGTGAGTCGCCAAGGCGTCCGGGGTATTTCCATGCCCACCCGCTGGTGCTGACCGCCGATGCAATCCGTCCCTGGCGATCCTGGGCAATAAAGTTGACCGTTCCGGTCACGTGTTCGGGGTCTGTCGTCAGTGTGGCGCTACGTCGGAACAGCGCGGCGACCAGCTCGGAGACGCCCTGCCAGTCGATCATCGCGCGCCCTTCGAGACCGGCGCGCCAGACCTTTTCGGCATGTTCCGTCAGCAGGTTTTCGCGTTGCATGCCGATTTCGGCGGCGAAACGCATCGCTCCCTCGCCGACTAGAATGACATGCGGCAGGTCCTCCATCACCCGCCGCGCCACGCTGATGGCGTAACGATACCCTTTCAGCGCCCCGACCGCACCTGCCCGCAGCGTGGTTCCGTCCATGATCGAGGCATCGAGTTCGACCTCGCCAAGCAGATTCGGATACCCGCCGTAGCCGACCGAATGATCGTGGGGATTGTCCTCCACCAGCCGCGTCGCCGCTTCGACGGCGTCGAGCGCCGAGCCTCCCGCCTGCAGAATGGCCCATCCAGCGGCAATGCCTGCGCTGCCATTGCTGCTGCCAATGATGATCATGTCGCTTCGCTCGCTTTCTGTTGCGCTTCTTTCTCGAATGCCAGCACCATGTAGCGCATCAGGCGCAGGCGGTGCAGCCAGCCAAAAACGGTAAAGAGTTCCGCCATGCCGTAATGATCCGGCAGCAGGTAGCGGATCAGTTTGCGCCAGATCGGAAACGTGGGCAGCAGACCGTGCGTGATGTTGTCGATCACGATTGGTTGCAGGCCAATGCGCTGTGCCGTGCGCTGGTAGACGTCGAGCGTATAACTCAGGTCGAACGGTCCAAAACTCGGCTCGATGATGCGCTCGATGGTTCCGCCAAGCATCCAGAGCGCAGTCCGCATCATCCACGTCGGCACAAAATCCGAGAGCGCCAGGCGTCCGCCGGGGCGCAACACGCGGTGCGCTTCACGGAGGAACGTTTCACGGTTGGGAAAATGGAAACTGCACTCGACCGCCAGCACCGTATCGAACGACTCATCGGCGTAAGGCAGGCGCATAGCGTCGCCAATCGAGAAATCGACCATGTTGCCAGGGCGAGCGCAGGCGATGTGGCGCGCCTGCTCGATCTGCAACGGGTCGATATTCAGCCCCAGCAATTCAACCTGATCGAAATGTTCGTTGAGCAGCGCCAGCGTGCCGCCGATGCCGCAGCCAACGTCGAGGACGCGCTGACCGGAGCGCACATTGCCCGCCTCGATGATCCGCAGCGTCAGCGCATCGGCGGCGCGCACGAAATCGGCGATCGAACCATCGGCATGCGCCGGGTCGTCCCAGAACCCGAAGTGAACATGCCGGCCAAAAGCGGCGAGCGCCACCGGGTCGGCCTCGCGACGCCGTTCCAGCACCCGCTCGAAGTAGGTCAACCCGACCTGTGATCGGCGCTTAGTAATCGTCTTCATACCGTCGAAACAGGACAACGGCGTTTTGTCCGCCGAAACCGAATGCATTGGCAAGCGCTACTCGCACATCCTGGCGGCGCGCCTGGTTGGGCACATAGTCGAGGTCGCAGGTCGGATCGGGCGTTTCGTAGTTGATTGTGGGCGGGACCATCCCGGTCTCGATGCTTTTAATACATGCAATAGCCGCCAGCGCGCCGGCGGCGCCCGCTGTATGCCCGACCATCGCCTTGATGCCGCTGACCGTCACGCGGTACGCATGATCGCCGAGTGCGCGCTTGATCGCAGCAGTCTCGGCAGTGTCGTTGAGCGGGGTGCCGGTGCCGTGGGCGCTGATATGATCGACATCCTCCGGGCGCAACCCGGCATCTTCGATGGCGCGACTGATAGCGAGCGCGGCAAACTCGCCGCCAGGCGCAGGCGCGGTCAGATGGTAGGCGTCTTCCGTTGCGCCGAATCCGGTGACTTCGGCGTAGATGCGCGCACCACGCGCCAGGGCGTACTCCAACCGTTCGAGAACCAGGATGCCGCACCCTTCGCCCCCAGCCGTCCCTTTGCGGTTGGCATCGAATGGGCGCACGGCGCGCGCCGGATCGTCGCCAGGCGGCGCAATCGCGCCAATGACCCCGAATGCCATGGCGTTGAGCGCGGTTACTCCCGCATCAGTTCCGCCACAGACCGCAATCAACGCATCGCCGCAATGCACCATGCGCGCCGCTTCGCCAATCGCGTAGGCGCCGGTGGCGCACGCGAGCACCGGCGTCGTCGTGGGACCGTGCAGCCGGTATTGCATCGCCACCTGGCACGATGCCATGTTGTAAATGAACGTTGGCATGTAGAAGGCGTCCACCCGTCGGCGTCCTCTGGCTTCGAATGCGAGCGCCTGTTCTTCCACCTCAGCCGTGCCGCCGAGCGACGTGCCAACATCGACTGCGATCTGCGTCCGGTCGATGGCTTCGAGGTTCAATCCACTATCGCGGAGCGCCTCGCCGGCCGCCGCGACCGCGAACTGCGCGAAACGCGCCATGCGCCGCGCCGCCTTTGCGTCCATGAAGTCGCGCGGATCGAAATCGCGCACTTCAGCAGCGATGACATAAGGGATCGTGGTGATATCGTAGCGTGTGGCATACGCGACGCCGGAACGTCCTTCCAGCAAAGCGTTCCAGAAGGCCGTCACGCCGATGCCAACAGGCGTTATTGCGCCTATTCCGGTCACCACAACGCGGTGTGTCGGTTTCGATTTCATACAGTCGTTGCACGTCGCACGCCTGCTGCACGCAGGCGCTCATCGATCCTGGCGAGTTCCTCAGCGCTCATTGCGGGCGGTGACGGCGGTTGCGTATAATCGATCAACAGGTCATACCCGACCAGCGCGAAACAGGCATCAACGGCGCGTTGCAGGTCCATCGCCGCACCAGCGTCCGGCGGCAGCAGCGGAATCGACACGTGCGGCAGGCGTTTGTCGAAAAAAGCGCACCAGACGTCAGTGTGCGGGCGTTGCTCGAAGCGACCGAGATAGACGTAATAGGGCACTGGCGGCGTGCCGTATAATGCAATCCGCGTCCCCTGGCGCAGCAGATCGATCTCCAGCAGATGAGTTTCAGTTTTGAGCAATTCCAGCCGGCGGCGCTGGTATTCGTCGTATCCGGCGCCAGACTTGTTGGCTGGCGCCAGGATTTCGATCAGGGTCACCAGGCGTTGTTCCGCCACATCGCGGATCTCGACGCTGAGTTGGGGCGTCTCCAACGCGCCTGGAAGCGAGACCGTCGGTTCGCCGACTGCGAGCGTCGCCGCAAACGGCGCTTTGTTCTCTTTCAAGCGCCGCTCAACAACGTGCACGTCGGGATAGAAGACCCGCTGATCAGGCGCGCCAAACAGTCCGACCGCCGGACGGTCGAGAATATACCGCTTCGCCAGCAGCGCCACGTAGCAGGGTTGGATCTGCGGCATCAGTTCGACGCTGATCTGGTGCGTCAGGCGTTCGTGAAACTCCTGAAACAATTCACCTTCGAGGTACGGGTCCATCCCGGGAAATGGCGACGGCATGACGCTCCTCCTGTACGGACGGTCATTATAGCACCATGTCGGGGTAGAGGTAAGAGACAAGAGGTGAGAGGGGCGCCACTGCTCCCTTCTCCCCGTGTGGGAGCAGGGGGGAAGAGGGGCAAGCAGGCGTCTTCCGCGTCCGGGTAGAGGTAAGAGACAAGAGGTGAGAGGGGCGCCACTGCTCCCTTCTCCCCGTGTGGGAGCAGGGGGGAAGAGGGGCAAGCAGGCGTCTTCCG
>NZ_JBYNRX010000040.1:0-95555 GCF_057785375.1 Roseiflexus sp. | reverse complement strand
CGTGCACCATGCAATGTGCAATGACCATCTTTCAACCTTCAACCTTCGCACCTGAAACCTCTCTCGCCTCTCGCCTCTCGCCTCTCGCCTCTCGCCTCTCGCCTCTCGCCTCTCGCCTCTCACCTCTCACCTCTCGCCTCTCGCCTCTCGCCTCTCACCTCTCACCTCTCGCCTCTCGCCTCTCACCTCTCACCTCTTGCCTCTCGCCTCTCACCTCTCGCCCCTCGCCTCTCGCCTGATCTTCCGTTGGACGTTCGCCGAAAGAATGTCTATAATGCACACGGGTTGTGCGACAGGTTGCACAGACCTTCCGACAATACGACACTGATCTGGCATGCCGTCTGCATTGCATCATCACTCGCCGACAGGCAATAACATTGCATGAACATGACCCCCGTCACGTCCGATAACCCGCCTGCGCCGCCTGCTCGCCGTTTCTCCTGGTCTCCGTGGGGCTGGCTGGTTCTCATTCTGCTGGTTGGGGCGTTTTTTCGTTCGACTGCGCTGACTACGTGGGACGGAACGTCGTACCTCCACCCCGACGAGCGGTTCATTATCTTCACCGCCTACAATCTCCAGGTTCCGCGCAGTTTCAGTGATTATCTGCGCAGCGATTGCGCAGTCAACGGACGCATCCCTGCAGCGCGCGCCACGACCGATGGCGCGGGCAACCCGATCCCGCTCAATCAGCAGGAACCGACCCGCGATAGCGGGTGTAATACGCTCAACCCGCGTAACTACAACTGGTCGCGCTTCTTCGTCTACGGCACACTCCCCACAACCGTCACGCGCCTTGCGGTCGAACTCCAGGCGAACCTGAGCGGTCAACCAAACCGTATTTCGCCGGAAATGGTGCGCGACACCGGGCGCACGCTCTCGATGTTGTACGATCTGGGGACGATAGTGGTCGTCTTTCTGATCGGACGGCGGCTCTTCGATCAGCGCACCGGTCTGATCGCGTCGCTGCTGTATGCGACAGCGGCGTTTCCGATCCAGATTTCGCACTTCTTCACAGTTGATGCTGCCACCACGTTCTTCACCACCCTCTCGATCTACTGGGCAGTGCGTCTTGCGCAGGGCGGCGGCGCCGGCAGCGCTCTTGGCGCCGGTCTCAGCATCGGCGCTGCCATGGCATGCCGCGTGACGCTGGCAACCCTGGGGTTGACGGTGGTTGTTGCTGCGTTTACGCGGCTGGTGGAAGAAACCAGGCGTCAACACGCGGACGGTGAGGCGCCGGGTATGGTGGCGCGTCTGCTGATGACGCCGGGCGGGTTGTTGTTCGCGCTCGCCTGGCGCGTTGCGCTTGCGGGTGCGATGACGGTGGTCGCGTTCCGGTTGTTGCAACCTGATGCCTTTACCGGTCCATCACTGTTCAATGTGCGCCCTGAACCGCGTTTTCTCGACAATATCGCGTCGGTTGGGCGGCTGATCAGTGGTGAGGCAGACTTCCCGCCGTCGCAGCAGTGGGCGCAGCGCACTCCCTTTCTCTTTTCGCTGCAAAACATGGTGCTGTGGGGGATGGGGCTGCCGCTGGGAGTCGCGGCGTGGGTCGCCTGGGGTATTGCCGGGTGGCGCATCCTGCGACGCGGCGATATGCGCCTGCTCGTACCGTGGGCGTGGATCGCCTTCTACTTCGCATGGCAGGGCGGTCAGTTCGTGATGACCATGCGCTACTACGTGTTGCTGTATGGTCTGCTGATCGTGCTGGCTGCGGGGGGCTTGCTGGCGCTGTGGGATCGGGCGCAGCGCGCCGCCGGATCGCGCTGGCGGCAGATCATCTGGCGCGCGCCGTTGATTGTCGCCGTGGCGGGAACGGCGCTGTGGGCATATGCTTTCACCCGCATCTACACCGAGCCGCACTCGCGCATTCAGGCATCGCGCTGGATCTACCAGAACATTCCCCCTGGATCGGTGATTACCTTCGAGCGCTGGGACGACCCGCTGCCGCTGCCGATCGATGGGCAAAACCCCGGACAGTACATCGGTATTGGCACCGAACCCTACGGCGAGGATGAGCCGCTCAAGTACTACGGGTACACCTCCAGCGATGGCACGGCGGTCGAGGGGTTGCTCGACCAACTCGACCGCGCCGATTATCTGATCTTCAGCAGCAACCGGGTGTACGACTCGGCAACGCGCCTGCCGATGCGCTATCCGGCGCTCAGCCGCTACTACTACCATCTGTTCGAGGGCGACCTGGGCTTTGAACTGGTCGCCGATATTCATTCGTTCCCGAAACTGTTCGGCATCGAGATTCCGACGCCAATCCTGGCGGAAGAAGCCTTCAGCGTCTACGACCATCCGCGTGTCCTGATCTTTCGCAAAACGTCCGAATACTCGCGCGCCAGGGCGGAACAGTTGATCCTCGGCGATGTGGCGTGGGGCGAGGTCTACAAAATCACGACGCTGCGGGTCAACAAAGCGCCGACGGCGCTGCGCCTGACGCAGGATCAGTGGCCCCGCTACCGCGCAGCGGGTGATTGGGCGACGTTGTTCAACCCATCGAGCCTGGCGAATGCGGTTCCCTGGCTCTTCTGGCTGCTGGCGCTCCAGGCAATCGGGCTGGCGTGCTTTGCGCTCCTGTTCCGCAGCCTGACGGCGTTGCCGGATCGCGGGTTTGCGCTGTCGAAAATCCTGGGTCTCCTGATCGTGTCCTACATCCCCTGGCTGCTAGCGTCGGTCGGTCCATCAGGCGCGCACGGTTCGCTGCAAGCGCCGCTCGTGCCGTTCGGCGCATGGAGCGTGGCGCTGTGTGTGGTTGCGTTCGCCGGCGCGGGCGCGCTGGCGCTGCGCTGGAATCGTTCTGCGCTCGTCGCCTTCTGGCGACAACGGCGCGCTGCCATCCTGACCGCTGAGGGGGTCTTTCTGGCGTTCTTCTTCGGATTTTTGCTGCTGCGGGCGCTGAACCCGGACCTGTGGCACCCGGCGCGTGGCGGCGAAAAGCCGATGGACCTGGCGTTCCTCACGGCAGTGGTCAAAAGCCCGGCGTTTCCGCCGTATGACCCGTGGTTCGCTGGCGGCTATCTCAACTACTACTACTTCGGCTTCGTGCTGGTTGCAACCCTCATTCACCTCACCGGCATCGTCCCGACGACGGCATACAATCTGGCGGTGCCAACCTTTGCGGCGCTGACTGCTATCGGCGCGTGGGGCGCGGCGTACAACCTGGTCGCGCTGCGGAAGCGGCTGGCACCTGGCGCTGCCCTGGAACCACGACCGCGCACCCGCTGGCAGCGACTGTTCGCGGCGGTCGCGTCGCGGTCGGCAGTCTGGCAGAGATATGAGCGCCGGGCGATCATCGCTGGGGTTGCAGCCGCGATCTTTGCCGTGCTCGTGGGCAACCTGGCGCAGGCGGTCTGGTTCTTTCCCGGAACCGGCAACCCGCAGGACGCTGGTTTGCCTGAGTCATGCCGCGCGCTGGCGAGTTACGCCGCGCAGCAGGAGTGTCGCGGGCGGGCGGAATGGGCGTTCTGGGATGCGACCCGCCTGGTGGCGATGCGGTTGGGGGATGGGACGATCAATGAGTTCCCCTTCTTCACCTTCCTGTTTGCCGACCTTCACGCGCACATGATTGCGCTGCCGCTGATCCTGGCGGGGCTGAATCTGATAGTGGCAGTAGCGCGAACCCCGGTGAAACGCGCGCAAACGCTTCGATCCCTGGCGTTTTCGTCGCTGGCGGTTGTGACCCTCCTGCTGGGGCTGACCGCCGGCGCGCTGTATGCGACCAACACCTGGGATTATCCAACTGCCGCCGGGCTTGGCGCGCTCGGCATGGCGGTGTACGCATGGAACCGCTATCGGCGCGGTTTGTCGCCGAATCAGGCGTTGACATTGTGGGTTGTGCTGACGGTTCTTCTCATGCTGCTGTCGCGGCTGCTGTTCCTGCCCTTTATCCAACGGTTTGCCACGGATTATGCAGGGTTCGAGTTGTGGAGCGGTTCGCGCACGCCAACCCCGGAATTTTTGCAGATCCACGGTCTCTGGCTGTTCCTGGCAGTGAGCGGGGCGCTGACGCTGGCATACCGCACCGGAAGGCTCAACGCCAGGGTCGCTACAGCGATCGGCAGCGGACTGATCGTTCTGGTGGCGCTCATGGCGACCCTGGGCATACCCGCGCTGCCGCTCCAGGCGTTGTTGCTGGTTGGCGGCATCGTGCTGCTCGCCGACCTGCTGTTGCGCGGCAGCATCGTCACACCGGGCCGCGCTGAAGAAACGGTTGAACCGGCAGGACCGGTGCAACTGACGCTCCCCGGCATCGGGGACGATCCGCCGGTGCGAATACCCGGCGACGCACTGCGCCCTGGCGTCGGTTCGACGACGCTCCTCGCACTGCTGTTGGGACTCGCTGCGCTCGGCATCACGTTCCTGGTCGAGGTCATCGTTGCAAAGGGCGACATTGGCCGGATGAATACGGTGTTCAAGTTCGGCATGCAGGTCTGGCTGATCTTCGCCGTGGTCGGTGGTGTCGCGCTTGCCTGGATGTGGTCGGCAATGACGACGTGGCGCGCCGGCGCCATGCGTCAGGGATGGCGCGCCGCTGCCGCACTGTTGATCGCCGCTGCGTTCATCTACCCGCTGACCGCAACGCCAGCGCGCCTCGCCGACCGCTACGATCCGGTGATCGGTCCAACGCTCGACGGCATGGCATTTATGCGTTCGCCACGCAGCGGTTGGGCGGAAAATAATCGTCCCTTCACCTTTGCCGAAGATGCTGCTGCGCTTGAATGGCTGCGCGCCAATGTGCGCGGCACGCCAATCGTTCTGGAGGCGCACCTGGAAGCGTACCGCTGGGGCGGGCGCGTGTCGGTCTACACCGGTCTGCCGACGCTGCTCGGCTGGCCCTGGCACATGACGCAGCAACGCAGCGTGGTGGACGCGGGACCGGTGATCGAAGCGCGCAAAATGCTGATTCGCGATCTCTACAATGACTCGAACGCCAGAGAAACTCTCAAACTGTTGCGGCTCTACGGCATCGAGTATGTTATCGTCGGGCAACTCGAGCGTGCGCTCTACGACCCGGCAGGGCTGGCAAAATTCGACGCGCTGGCGGCTACCGGTCAGATCGAAATGGTCTACAGCGCGGGCGAAACGCGCATCTACCGCGTGCCGCCTGCCGATCACGCACCTGCGGCGCTCACCACGTCGCTGCCGGTGCGTGCGCCTGCTCCCACACCGCAGAACGACCTGATGCTGCCAGTGCGCGTCGGTGCATTGCCTGCCGTCGACATGTATGCCTGGAACCGCCTGGCGGATAACCCGGTGATCGCTGTGATCCTCTGGTTGCTGGCATGGTACGCGCTGGCGGCGCTGGGGTTGCCACTTGCGGCGTTGGTGTTCGGCGCACGTGCGCCGGACGGCGGCTGGCTCTGGGCGCGCCCGATCGGAGTGCTGCTGTTCGGATACGCCGTCTGGCTGCCGGTCAGCGCGCGCCTGTGGCAGTACGACGTGTGGGGCATGCTCATGGGGGCGCTGCTTGCCCTGGCGGTAAGCGGGGCGGCGCTGGCGGCGCTCGGCAGACGTGCAGACTCTACATCGCCGTCGCCTCCGGCGCTCGTTCTCGACCTGCGCCGGGGGTTGTGGGCGCTGCGCGAGATGTTGCGCGCGCGCTGGCGCTGGGTCGTCGGCGGTGAGGCGCTCTTCCTGAGTGCGTTCGCCTTCCTGCTCACGCTTCGCTGGCTGAACCCGGACCTGTGGCAGCCGATCTGGGGCGGCGAAAAGCCGTTCGAGTTCGGGTTCCTCAACGCGCTGATCCGCACTCCTGTGCTGCCGCCGTATAATCCGTTCTACAGCGACGGCGTCATCAACTACTACTATTACGGCTTCTTCCTGATGTCGCTACCGGTGCGTCTGACCGGTATTGTGCCGGAAGTCGCCTACAATCTGATTGTGCCGACGCTGTTCGGGTTGATGCTGACCGCAGTGTTTGCCCTTATTGTTCGCATTCGCGGTTCGTGGCGCTGGGGTGTGACAGGCGCGTTGCTGGTCGGCGTCGCCGGCAATCTGGCGGCAGTCTTCCCGGCGAACTGGGCGCGCGGTTTCGCGCCAGTAATCGCGTCGCTGGGGGAAGGGTTTCCCGGTTTTGGCGAACGCCTCGGCGACTGGTTCGTCGGTCCGACGCGGGTCATTCCCTCTACAATCAATGAGTTCCCGTACTTCAGTTTTCTCTTTGCCGACCTGCACCCCCACACGATCGCGCTGCCGCTGACGGTGCTGATGATTGCGCTGGCGTTCGAGGCGTTTGTTGCCCAACCCGGCGCCTGGCGGGAACATCTCGTGCGCTGGGGGGTCACGGCGCTGACGCTCGGCGCGCTGGCGGTCACGAACTCCTGGGATTTTCCGACGTATGGACTGCTCCTGGGAGGAGTATTGTTGGGGCGTGCCTGGCGCTCATCGCGGCGCGTTGATCGGCGGCTAGCGGTGCGCCTGGCGAGTGCAGCGCTCGGCGGCGCCGCCCTTGGCGGCGCTGCGCTCGCGCTCTACCTGCCGTTCTTCCAGAACTTCCGGGCAATGGTCAGCGGCGTCAGTCTGGTCCGCGATGCAACCCACTTGGGAGATTATCTACTCCTTTATGGCATCTTCCTGACGCCGCTCGTCGTCGTTCTGTTCGGCGCCGCCTGGCAGGCGCTGCACATCGTTTATCGCCGATCGCTGCGCGAGCGCCTTTCGACGCTGGGCGCATCGCCGGAGGCGACGGGGTTTGTGGCTGGAGCGCCGCGAGCGCCGGGAATGGGGCGCGCGCCGCTGGCGCTGCTGATGCTGATCGGCGGCATCGTGTTCGTGACCGGCGTGGTGACGCTGTTGCCGCCGCTCCTGCTGGCGTTGCGACTCGAAGGGATGGCGACGGCGTTGGGCATCGCCGCAGAGATGCTTGCGCCCCTGACGCTGCGCATCTGGCTGGTTGCGCTCCTGGTTATGGCGGTGGGACTGGCGTTCATGCGCGCGCTGCGTCCCGGAACCTGGTTCGCCTTCTGGTCGCTTGGCGTTGCGCTGATTGTGTCGCTGCTGTGTGAGATCCTCTATGTGCGCGATCACCTCGATGGCGGCGAGTGGTACCGGATGAACACCGTCTTCAAGTTCGGCTTGCAGGCGTGGGTATTGCTGGCGATTGCCGCAACCCTGTTGCTGCCGTCACTGCTGCGTTCGCTGCGGCGGCGCGGTGCAGCAGCGCAAACTGTCGGATACGGCGCACTGATCGCCCTTGTCGCGCTTGCAGCGGTCTATCCGGTCGTCGGGACGGCGAGCCGCACTGCCTACCGCTTCCCCGGCAATACGACTGGACCGACCCTCGACGGGCTGGCGTTCATGGAGCGCGAGTCGTTCCCGCTTCCCGCATACCTGCAACCAGCCGGCGCGCCGCCGGTGATCATTCCGCTTCGCTACGATTACGAAGCGATCCGCTGGCTCAATCAGAACGTCCAGGGAACGCCGGTAGTGCTCCAATCGAGTGTCGAGTTCTACCGGGCGTATGGAGTGCGGATCGCCGCCAACACCGGCTTTCCTACCATCGTCAGCCCGCTGCACGAGAGCGAGCAGCGCGACCCGCAGGCGGTCTACCGGCGCGACCTTGATGTCGCACAGATCTATCGCACTACCGATACGCAGGAGGCATTGCGGCTTCTGTCGCTCTACCAGGTGCGCTACGTCTACGTCGGTCCCATTGAGCGCGCCGTGTACGGTGACGCCGGGTTGCTCAAGTTCCAGCAGATGACCGGTTCGTTCCTGGAGGTTGCGTTCCGCAACGACCAGGTGACGATCTATCGTGTGAACGATAATGTGCATACCCTGCCGATGCTCCCCGCCTTGAACCGCCCTGCGCCAGCGCCGGTTGGACCGTTGCCGGCGGAAGAAGAAGAGAGCGTTGAGCCAGAACCGGTTGCGCCGGTCGCGCCGCCTGACGACAACCTGCGGAATCCTGCGATTATCGAGGAACTGGAGCGACGGAACCAGGCGAACCCCGGCGATACCGGTCCCGCATACGCGCTGGCGGAGCGATACCGCGCGCTGGGTCGGTTTGAAGACGCAGTAAATGTGCTGATCCCGGCAACCCGCGCTAACCCGAATGATGTGGCGCTGCACCATCTGTTCGGCGATATTCTGATCGATGCAGGGCGTTTCGATGAGGCAATTGAGGCGTACCGCGCCGCAGTGCGCGCCAGCCCGGCCGCTGGCAATTACAATAAACTCGGTGTGGGACTGCTGACAATCGGGCGTCCAGGTGATGCCGAGCGGGAATTCTTACAGGCAATCGCAGTTGATCCGACGTTGCCTGAGCCGTATTTCCGGTTAGGAACGCTCTACGAGCAGCGCGGCGACGAGCGCCTGGCGATCCAGCGATACCGTGAGTATCTCGACATTGCGCCCGACGGGTACCTGGCGCCGCTGGCACGCGAGGCGCTAGGGCGGCTAACATCAGCGCCGTAAGGATGCCCCCGGACAAAGGGGATGGTCACCTGATTGCGCCGGGCGAGAGGCGGGAAGGCGAGAGGCGAGAGGCGAGAGGCGGGAAGGCGAGAGGCGAGAGGCGAGAGGCGAGAGGCGGGAAGGCGAGAGGCGAGAGGTGAGAGGCGAGAGGCGAGAGGCGAGAGGCGAGAGGTGAGAGGCGAGAGGTGAGAGGCGAGAGGCGAGAGGCGAGAGGTGAGAGGCGAGAGGTGAGAGGTGAGAGGCGGGAAGGCGAGAGGTGAGAGGCGAGAGGTGAGAGGTGAGAGGCGGGAAGGCGAGAGGCGAGAGGTGCGAAGGCGCAAAGGTTGCGGGTGGAAGGTGGAAGGCAGATCGTGGCACGTTGAATGTTGCACGTGGGGACGGTTCCCCGTAGGGGGCAGGTCTTCGACCTGCCCCAAGGCACGGCACACCCACGCACCTAGGAGTGCATGGGTTGAACATCGAGCGTTTTTGATCACACAAAGGCACGAAGGCGCAAAGAACGCACGGTAAAGAGGAACAGAGGCAGCAAGGTACACAGCGCAGGGCGAAGAGGGATATGTGCGAAAAAGCTGAACATCCTAACTCCTAACCCCTAACCTCCGGTTCTCGGTTCTTAGTTCTCGGTTCTTAGTTCTCGGTTCTCGGTTCTCGGTTCTCGGTTCTTAGTTCTCGGTTCTCGGTTCTCGGTTCTTAGTTCTCGGTTCTTGGTTCTCGGTTCTCGGTTCTTGGTTCTCAATCATGCTCACTGCTATCGTCACATACTGGCTCACAGCTCTGGTATTCGGCATCGTCGGCATGCCAGCAGCGCGTTTACTGTTCGGTGCATTGCCCGACCACGGCTACGCCTTTGCCCGCATTTTGGGCCTGCTGCTGACCGGATACCTCGCATGGCTGGCGGCGATGTTCGGGTTGGCGCCCTTCGGCGCGCCGCTCATCGTCGTGGCGGCGCTGGCAGTGGTGATCGGCGGGATTCTGGCGCTGCGCCATACTTCGCCAGAAGCAACGTCGCCTGCGGTCATTGTTCGCTGGGTGCGTTGCAACTGGGGCGTCGTCGTGTGCTACGAAGCGCTGTTCGTCGCGGCGCTCGTCTTCCTGGCGTTGCTACGAGCGCAAGAGTATGGCTTCGTCGGTCCGCACCCCTGGGGCACCGAACGACCGATGGATTACGCCTTCTTCAACGCCATCCGCGTCAGCGCCGTCTTTCCGCCGCACGACCCGTGGATGGCGGGCTACAGTATCAACTATTACTACTTCGGATATCTCCTCATGGCGGCAGTGTCGCTCATCACCGGAGTGCATCCGGCAGTCGGGTACAATATGTCGCTGGCGCTGACCTTCGCGCTCACCGCACTCGGCATTGCCGGACTGATCAATAACCTGGTTGCGCTGGCAACAACGGCAGGACGGCGCAACGCTTCATCTTCCCATTCCACACCCGTCTCCGAGAGTGACGCCGCAACGCCGCATGTGATCCGTTATAGCCCGCTTCAACTTGTGCGGGCGGGCTTCGTATTCGTTGCCTGCGGCTTCAATCGCCGGGCTGCAGGGCGAAGAGCGGAATCCGCATTCAACGTCCATCAGGCGGCGCTCGCACACCCAATCAACCAGGGGCGCACCATATTCTGGGGCGCGCGCTGCGCTCTGAGCAGCGCCCGGCAACCGATGACCGTCCAGGAAGAACCGGCGAGTCTCCCGGTTTCATCGAGCGCCCCTCCACTCCAGGCGTCTCCCGACGGTGCGGTTGTCGCGTCCGTAAACGACAGTACGCCAGAACGCGAGGAGGCAGCGCCTCCGCCGGAGAGCGCATCGCCTGCGCCCTCCCACGCGCGCCTTCGAGGGTCGTGGCAGGGCTGGATTGCCGCGTTGCTGACGGTTATCGCGGTGCTGCTGGCGGGCAATCAGGCAGGACCGCTGCAAATCATTATTGGCGACGAACGCATCGTGGCGCTCGATGGCGTGCAACTGGCGTCGGCGGTCGCACAGGCGTTGAGCGGCGCCGAAACGATTACGCTGCCGTATCCGGCGCGCACCGGCAATTCTGATTTTGGCGAGATGACGACGCTGAATAGGAAAGATCAGATTACCGATTTCAACTGGTGGTGGCCCTCGCGGGTCGTATGGGATGAACGCCTCGCCTGGAACGCCGACGTGCAGCGGGTTGAGCCTGTCCGCGGCTATGCCATCACGGAGTTTCCCTTCTTCTCGTTCTGGCTTGGCGATATGCATCCCCACGTCATGGCGCTGCCGTTCGGTGTACTGGCATTGACGCTGGCGCTGAACCTGTTGGCGCAATCTGCACCGCCGCGCCTGTGGCGCAATCGCGCCGAACTTTTGCTGTCCGGCGTGATCCTCGGCAGCCTGTATATGATCAACAGTTGGGATCTGCCAACATATCTGCTGCTCTTCCTGGGAACACTGGCGCTCAAAACTGCAACACAGCCCGAAACTGCGGCGATCTCTGGCGAGGCGTCTTCCGGCATACCGCTCATCGACCGCCTCGCGCCGCGCTGGCGCGGCTACCTGGCGAATGCCCTGTTGATTGTTATGACGAGTCTGCTCCTCATCGCGCCATTCCTGCTTACCTTCACCTCACTGATCGGCGGTCGCGTGCCGCTTATCGATCTGCCGCTGATCGGCGCAATCACCCGCATACTTGGCGTCGTCGGCAGCAGAACCGGCTTGCACAGTTTCCTGATCATCTTCGGCGTCTTTCTAGCGCCGCTCATCGGGCTGACGGCGGCGCTGGCGCGCGGCGCCGCGCGCGCGCTTTTGATTGCATCGGGCATCACGGTTGTGATCGGCGTATTCATCGGCTTTCCGCTGGCAGCGCTCCTTCCGCTCGGTCTGGCAGCAGCGCTGATCGCCATGCAGCGCATTGATCATCCGTCAGACACATTTGCACTGGGAACACTGGCGCTCGGCAGCGCGATCTGTCTTGGCGTCGAACTCGTGTACATCCGCGACGTCTTCGAGAACCGGATGAACACAGTGTTCAAGTTCTACTATCAGACGTGGCTGATCTGGGGGGTGGCGGGGGGATACGCCGCCTGGCGATTGGCGCAGATCGCCGGAACCATCAGGCAGGCGCAACCGCGCAGAGCAGCCCGTGTCGCAGCAACGCTGGCTACACCAGCGATCGCGCTCATCCTTCTGGCAAGCGGGTTGACCTATCCGTGGCTGACGGCAGGCAAAGCGTTTACCGAAGGGCGGCACGTCGGGTTGGAAGGGCGCACGCCGCGCGAACGGACGCCGGACGGCGCCGAGGCAATCGCCTGGGTGCGCGCCAATACGCCTGGCGACGCCGTTATTCTCGAAGCCGTGGGACCGTCCTACGACACGGCGGGCATTGGATACGGCGGCGTCTCGTCGAGCACCGGACGGGCAACGGTGATGGGATGGGAAGGGCACCAGCAGCAATGGCGCGGCGGCGACCCGCAGTTGCTGGCGCAGATCGCGCCGCGCGCCGCTGACGTGGCAACTATCTACAGCACGACCGATGTTGCACAGGCGCGCGCGCTGCTGGCAACCTATGGCGTGGATTATATCTACGTCGGCGAAGCCGAGCGTCAGACCTACCCGGCGGAGGGGCTGGCGAAATTCCCTGCCCTGGGAGATGTTGCATTCCAGAACGGCGAAGTCACGATCTACCACGTTCGTGGGTAATCAGCGGTACCCTGCTGCCTGCATCTCGAACAGACGGGCATAGGCGCCGCCCTGCTGCAATAGTTCAGCATGCGACCCAACCTCCGTTATTCGTCCCCCTTCGATCACCGCAATCTGATCCGCCATGCGCACCGTCGAGAAGCGGTGTGAGATCAGAACGGCAATCTTTCCGGCTGTCAACTCGCGGAAGCGCTGAAAGATTTCGTACTCGCGCTCGGCATCGAGGGCAGCAGTCGGTTCATCGAGCACCAGCACCTCGCCATCACGCATAAACGCACGACTCAGCGCAATTTTCTGCCATTGCCCGCCGGATAGTTCAAACCCATGCTCGAACCAGCGCCCAAGCATTGTCTCCATACCGGAGGGCAGCGTAGCCACAATATCATCTGCACCGCCGCGCCTTGCCGCTTCGCCGATCTGCTGCGCATCGTCGAGGCGGTCGATCTGACCAAAGCCGATATTTTCGCGCACCGTCAACTGATAGCGGACAAAATCCTGAAAGATCACGCCAATGCGACGGCGCACCTCATCGAGATCGTAGTCGCGCAGGTCCACTCCATCGAGCAGAATCTGGCCCTCGGTCGGGTCATAGAGGCGGGTCAGCAGTTTGATCAGCGTTGTCTTGCCGACGCCATTCGGACCGACAAGCGCCAGTTTTTCGCCCGGAGCGATCGTCAGGTTGATCTCGCGCAGCGCCCAGTCGTCACGCCCGGGGTAGCGGAACGATACATTGCGAAACTCCAGACCTTGCTGCAACCGTGGCGGAACCGGGAGCGGCTGTGCTGCCGGCGTCATCTGCGGTGCCAGGCTCAGAAACGTGAACAGGTTCTCCATGAACAGGCCGTGTTCGTACAGGCGGGTAATGCTGCCGAACAGACCTTGAAATGCGCCCTGACTCTGACGAAACAGGGTCAGATAGAACGTCATGCCGCCCAGCGTAATTGCGCCGCCAATCGTCAGAAACACAATCCAGGCGTAAGCGCCGTAGTAACTGAGGCTGGCGAGCACGCCCAATCCCACGCTCATGATCGAACGGCGGCGTGCAAGATCGGCATCTTCACGAAAAAATATCTGAAAGGCGTCGCTGTAGCGTTTCAACAACGGCTCGCCCAGATTGAACAGTTTGACTTCTTTGACGCTGCTATCGACAGTCAGCACATGTTCGAGGTAGTGCATTCGGCGGAACTCTGGCGCTCGCCACGTCAGCAGGCGAAAATAGAGGTTGCTAAACCGTCCCTGCGCCACGAATGCCGGGATCGTTGCGCCGAACAGCACAAGCGTGATCAACGGGCTGAACGCCAGGAGCAGCACGGCGAACGAGAGGAGCGTCAGCAGGTTCTGCACCACGTTGTACGCGCCATTGATGATGCCAAGTGCGCGGAAGTCGGCTTCACGCCGGGCATTTTGCAGTTTATCGTAGAAACTGGCGTCCTCGAAGTAGTGCAGATCGAGCGCCAGTGCTTTGCGAATGATCTCGGTATTAATCGTGTGCGCCAGGCGCGCATTGAGCACGTGTTCGTAAAACGTGCGCATCTGAGTGGACGCAGCGCCGATCAGTAGCAGCCCCAATTCCAGCCCCAGGTACGGCAGCGCCTGCTCGAGACCGATAAAGGGATCGACGCGCGCAGTAAACGAGTCGACGACCGAGTCGACAATCAGTGCGCCTGCCCACGCCTGCGCTGCGGGAAGCGCCGCGGCAACCAACGTCAGCACCGCCATAATGACCGTCGATGTGCGATCCGCCCTCCACACCAGCCGAAAAGCGCCTGGGATGTTGCCGTATGCACTGCGCACCTGCGCCAGGCGTTCAGACCAGGTGGCAGCGGTTTCCCGCTCGAATGGACGGCGGGCGCGCCGTGTTTCACGACCGTCGTGCATTGTCGTCCTCGTCGAGACAGCAGCGCGCCCGGCGCAACGCCAGGCGCGTATCGGGAAGGATACTCCTCACGGGTGCAGGTTTTGTCGATGCAACGTGAGAGCCTGCCGGAAACTCTGCATCGGAACAGGCTTCCCTCGTGCACAGCCCTGGAGGGGCTTTCACGCGCCGTGTGCACCATCGCACCGCTGTGGTGAGCACCGTCGCGCTACGTCTTCAGCGATACGGCGTTTCGTGACAGCGCATACCTGTATTCTTCTCTATCATACCACGTAGACCTCGGCAGGACGACCCGGAAAAATGGGCAGTCACCGCACCACTCCCATCAACTGGGCGCGCTCCTCAGGCAGGATTGGCTCAAACTGCCCATTGCGGTTCAGATAGACGATCGCCTCATTCTTGACCTTCACCAGCATGTCGGGCGCACCATCGTTGTTGAGATCGACAAAATCGAGCAGAACGGGCGTTTTGTCTTCCCCGGCGCCAAATAGATACGGACCGGTGATAACCCTGGTTTTTGTAGTATCACCACCCGGCATATAGACCACCACGACCTGCCGGTTGAGGTTCATTGCGATGAAGTGACTTGGCGTGGCCGGATTATCATCGTGCCCGACGACCGCCTGCGCATGGAACGTGCGCGTCGTGCCGTAGCGCAGATCATCGAGCCGTTCACGCCCCCAACTGACGACGTTGCCCATCACAACATAGATCGCCAGGAGCGCCAGTACCCCGGTGACCAGATACATCGCGCTGTTCACGCCCACACGCGGCACAACCGTCAGCAGGCGATCCGATAAACGGGAGTTATTGCGCAGATTCTTGCTTGTGACTGCCATCACTCACCCTCCTTGACTTCAGATCGATGATCCTCGCCGCTGTGAGCGTTCTTTCCAGAAACAAAATCGAAACGTTTGTGCTGTTTCAGGTTCGCATGGTACCAGAACATGTTTGCTATGTCAAGGGGGGATGTTGGCGAAATTCTGCGAAAAAGCCTGGTTTCAGGTCGGTATTGCCGGGGGTTCGCCCACCGTTCACTGCGGATCAGAGCGATCGATCAGAAGAAAACAGGTCGCGTTCGATCGCCTCGCCATTCCATGGCGGTGCAACGCGGGTAAAGTGTTCGACCGAGTTGAGACGGCGCTGAACAAATGTGGGGATGTGGCGCAGCCAGCCAATGCCGCCGCTCTGGCTGTGATGACACTCCCGCGCCCGAATGGCCGGCTCGAAGTACGCAGAGGTGTCGATGGTCGTCGTCACCGGCGTCGCTTCACGGGCCGCATTTACCAGGTCTACGTCGCCATTTCGCCCAAAGCGGCTCGGATCTTTCCCCAGCAGACGCATGACGAAGACGACCGAGGAAAGAAAGCGTGTCCCGAATGTTGAGTAGTAGAGACGTTGCGGTTGCCACGGTTCAAGCCCGTTGTCGATCTGTTCGGGGTAGAGCGTCGGATTGCCGGCGGCTTCGAAGGCGGCTGTCGTCGCACGATGGCAGAAGATATGATCGGGATGACCGTAACCGCCATATGGTCCGAATGTCACGACGACTTGCGGTTGAATGGCGCGGATCAGCGCAACAATCTGCCCGGCGACGTGCGTGAGCGGTTGACGAATCAGCGCAGCGGGATGCTGATTGTCCGGCGAACCGGCCATGCCGGAGTCGCGATGCCCGAGGAAGTGCACGCCGGTCAGTCCCAACACCTCTGCCGCGCATATCTGCTCAACGGTGCGTAACGCGCCGACATCGGCGTATCCTGCCAGCATTTCGGGAGGAACATCGCCCGCCTCGCCACGTGTCGCACAGGCGTAGTGCATCGCCACGCCGTCGTTCGTATACCGCAGGATCGTTCCGGCATTGCCGAAACTCTCATCGTCCGGATGCGCATAGACGAACAGGAGTCGCCGCTCCGCTGCATGATTGCGCAACCAGCGCGAGTCGATGCCATAAGCCGTAAGATCGTAAGTCGATTGTGTTGTCATGGTCCAATGCCCGCCTGTCTGACATCTGATACTAACGTGCGGTCAGTCAGACAAGATGTTCGAGCGCCTGGTTCGCGAGGCGCACCAGTCAACGCGCACCGGCAGTCCATGTTGTGGACACGTGACTGCGCAGTGGCATCAGCAACCCTGTGAGTATCAAAAACCATTATTGACTTCCCGGCACAAAGCGGTAACCACGAAGGTCACAAAGGACATGCGCTTCATTTTCCCCTTCGTGCGCTTCGGGTCCCTGGCGGTTCAGCCTTTGTGCAAGCGACATCGGCGCTGTTAACCACGAAGGTCACCAAGGGACACGAAGGACATGCGCTTCATTTTCCCCTTCGTGCGCTTCGGGTCCCTGGCGGTTCAGCCTTTGTGCAAGCGACTCGTTATTGTCCAAATGACCGCAATTTAGTATCAGTCCTCAATTCTCAAAACCTCTGACAGAGGGATTGTTATTATACCACCTTCTCTCACAAAGAATTAACGCGCTCATCCACCCCCGCACGCAGCATCACCGGGTATAATGCATCATGTGTCCAGAGAGGCATTGATTGCATGTATCGCCATCTGCTCGCTCTCGTTGTTCTTGTTCTCATACTGGCGGCGCCGCTCGCTCCACCCGTCGCAGCCCGCGAGGCATCTGATGAACTAGTGGTGCGCCTCGCCGAAGGCTGGTCGCTGACCGCCGACGCGCGCGTTCGTGGCCCGTTCGCCGCACCCCTCGATGGCTTGCTGCGACGGTCTAGCGTCCGTCAAGCGCAGGCGCTCGGCGGCGACGCCTACCTGCTGCGCTTCGCTCGCTCATTTGAAAAGGGTGACCTGATCACGCGCCTGAACGATACGCCAGGCATTGTGTACGCGGAACCAAACCGTGAACGTCAGGCGCTGCGCGTTCCCGACGACGAAGGAGTCGACCGCCAGTGGTCACTGGCGGTCATTCAGGCATTCGATGCCTGGAACATCACGACGGGAAGCGAGATCACCATTGCTGTTCTCGACACCGGCGTGTCGCCGACACATCCCGATCTGAGCGGCCGCGTACTGCCCGGCTTCGATTTTGTGAACAACGATGATGACCCTCGTGATGATGATGGGCACGGAACATTCACCGCCGGCGTTGCGGCTGCGGCAGGCGACAACGGGATCGGCATCGCCGGCATCTGCTGGCGCTGTCGCATTCTGCCGGTCAAGGTGCTCAACCGGCGCGGTCGCGGCAATGACGCCGCTATCGCCGCCGGCATTCGTTTCGCGGTTGATCGCGGTGCGCGTATTATCAGTATGAGTTTTGGCGGACCGGACGACTCGCGGGTGTTACGCGAGGCGGTCGCGTATGCGCTGGAACGTGATGTGCTCCTGGTCGCTGCGTCGGGCAATGGTCAGACGGAGGGCAATCTACCCAATTACCCTGCGGCCTATCCGGGAGTTCTGGCAGTTTCGGCGACCGGACCGAACGACGCGATCACCAGTTTTTCGACAACCGGCGATTTTGTTGCGCTGGCTGCGCCGGGCGCCGAGGTGTGGAGCACCCTGTGGCGACGCACAACCGGCGACACGTATGGTTTTGCCGATGGCACATCCGCCGCCTGCCCGCATGTGGCAGGCGCAGCGGCGCTTGTGTGGACGGTGCGCCCCGAATTGTCCGCCCGTCAGGTCGCCGAAGTCTTGATGCTCGGCGCCGATGATCGCGGCGCTCCCGGCAAAGACCCGGCGTATGGGTATGGACGCCTGAACCTTTTGCGCGCGGTGCAGGTTGCGCTGGAACCCGATCTGCTGAACCGTTCGCGGATCGAGGGAGTTGTGCGGAGCGTCACCCCGGATCAAACCACGATTGTGCTGAGCGCCGGGCGGGAAACTCGCCCCGATACAGGGGGGTTCTACCGTTTCGACAATCTCCCTGCCGGTCAATATACGATCACCGCCCGCAGTCCTTCTGGCGAAACGCTGCAACAACAGGTGTCGTTAACGGGCACGGCGCTCAGCGTGGCGCGCGTCGATTTTGCACTGGATAGCGCCAGCGCCGCCAGCACGGCATTTGCTCCGGTTGCACCGCAGCGCGGCGTCGTCTACTTCCCCGAAACCGGGCACACGCTACGCGGCGTCTTCCTCTCCTACTGGCGCACACACGGCGGGTTGCCGGTTTTCGGATACCCGATCAGTGAAGAATTCATCGAGCGCAGTGAAGACGGGCGCGAGGCGCTGGTGCAGTATTTCCAGCGACACCGGTTTGAACTCCGCCCTGAGAACCGCCCGCCGTACCACGTTCAGTTGAGTCGCAT
This sequence comes from Roseiflexus sp., assembly GCF_057785375.1. Taxonomy (NCBI): domain Bacteria; kingdom Bacillati; phylum Chloroflexota; class Chloroflexia; order Chloroflexales; family Roseiflexaceae; genus Roseiflexus; species Roseiflexus sp. Next base: position 77,336 of record NZ_JBYNRX010000040.1, on the reverse strand, counting down.
GGGCGATATCATTCTTCGCGCGCGCGGCGTAGATTGGTTCACTTTGCCAAAAGGAGCGCCACGACAGGGATGCCGCTATTTCCCCGAAACCGGACACAGCCTCTGCGAGCCATTCCTCAGCGCCTGGAGAGCCAGCGGCCTCGAATTCGACCGCAGGCGCGGCAAGTCGGAAGCCGAGAACCTGGCGCTGTTCGGCATGCCAATCTCTGAACCGCAGATCGAAACGCTTCCTGACGGTCGCCCGATCCTGGTGCAGTGGTTCGAGCGCGCGCGCTTCGAGGATCATGGACCCGACGGAGTTCTGTTCGGGCTGCTTGGCGAAGAACTGGCGCGCCTTCGCGGATGGCGCTAACAGGTGCGTCACCTGTCCTTTCCCAGTGCCAGAATACTTGCACCAAGCGCAGCGATCAGCGCTGCCGCCGCAAACAATGCGCCATAGCCGTAATCGCGGTAGATCACGCCGCCGACTGCATTGGCGAACGCAACCGCCACGCCAAAAACCGCCATGCCGAACAGACTCTGCGCCGTTGCTTCGAGTCCCGAAGGCGCCAGGCGCTGCGCCTCGACCACGCCTGCTGTCCAGAGCGATGCAAAACAGAGACCGTGGAGCAGCTGGATCGTCAGCGCCCATTCCGGCGTTGGCGCTGACCAGTAGAGCAGCATACGAATGGTGTAGGCAATGCCCGCAGTAACAATCAGCCAGCGCGCCCCCCACCGGCGAATGGCAAATGCCGAGAACGCCATCACCGGCAGTTCGCTGATGCTGGCAATCGTATACGCCAGGCCGATCTGGGCGCTGCTGGCGCCCAGGTCTTCCATGTAGAGTGAAAAGAAGCCATGCATCAACGCTCCGCTGCATCCGATGAACATTGCGCCGACGAGAAACCGCGCCCAGCGCCCGTCGCGCAGCAGCCGACGCGCCGCCTGCACCACATTGACCGTCACCACTTCGGCGCGCGGCATCGCCAGCGCCGCCAGCGCACCTGCGATCGGGTACACCCAGAAGATCAAGCCTAACCCCATGCGCTGCACTGCCCACCCAAAGGCAATCGTGCTCAGTCCCCAGCCAAGCGCCCCCCAGACGCGTTGTGATCCATAGCGCTCGCGCGCATTCCCGAGCGCTGCCAGCGTGGCGCTATCCGCCAGCGGCGCAACCGGCGCAGCAAACAGGCTCATGACGCTTACCAGCGCAAAAATCAACCAGAAATCGGTCGTCACACCGAGCAGCAGCGCCGGCACAACTGCACCGGCGATGACCACCGGCAGCAACAGACGACGCAGGCGCAGCGCATCGGCAAACAATCCCCAAAGCGGGCTGGCGATCTGCAGGATGCTGCCCAACGACAGCAGCACCCCGATCTGCGCCAGATCCAGCCCGATGCTCCGATAATGCAGCGTGATGAACGGCATGAACGATCCCAGTGCGACGAACCAGCAAAAGTAGAATGCCTTCGGCGCAATCAACAGGCTCGTTGCGCGCGCCTGCAGCGAGACTCGCAGAGTCATGCGACGATCCAATCATCAGAATCAGGAGAGGGGCACACGCCTTCGTGCAGGAACATATGCACAACGCGCGACTATTATAGCCGGAAGTCCGTGGTATCATACGTACAGAACGTATAATTGGCAGGTCGGTTGCGTTCTTATACGATGAGGGCGCCGACGACGACGGTCATTCCCGACCCGGCGAGGGATCATTGAAATCACGTCGTTGTGTGCCGTGCATCAACAAAAGCCCGGAACGTCAGGCCATCTGTGAGCGAAAGAGACGTCCATGCCCGAGTTGAATCTGATCGGTCGAACGATTGGTCGCTTCGAGATCCTCTCCGAACTGGGTCGTGGCGGCATGGCGGTGGTCTACAAAGCGCGACAGACATCGCCCAACCGTATTGTTGCGCTCAAGGTGCTGCCGCCGGAGTTGAGCCTCGACCGCACATACATCGCCCGCTTCCGTCAGGAAGCCGATAGCGCCGCCGCGCTCGAGCATCCTAACATTGTTCCGATCTATGTGGTGGACGAAGCGGACGGATTGCACTACATTGCGATGAAGTTCATCGATGGGCGCACCCTGAAAGAGGTCATTCACGAGCGGGGCACATTGCCCGTCGATGAGACGATCCGGCTGGTCGAGCAGGTGGCGAGCGCACTCGATTATGCGCACAGCCAGGGAGTCATCCATCGTGACATCAAACCGTCCAATATGATGCTCGACCGCAGCGGATGGGTCTACCTGACCGATTTTGGTCTGGCGCGCGGCACAGGCGGCGGCGGGCTGACCGTCGCCGGCACGGTGATGGGAACACCGGAATATATGTCACCGGAGCAGGCGCAGGGCTTGCCGAACGTCGGATCGCCGACCGACATTTATGCGCTCGGTGTGGTAATCTATGAGATGCTCACCGGTCGCATGCCGTTCAAAGCGGATACGCCGCTGGCGATGCTGGTGGCGCGGCTGCAACAGGCGCCTATTCCGCCGCGCGACTTTCGCAGCGATCTGCCGCTGTCGGTGGAGGATGTGATTATGCGCGCGCTGGCGCGCAAGCCGGAGGCGCGTTACCCAAGCGCCGGCGAACTGGTAACGGCGCTCAAACAGGCGGCGGGGCCGGGCACAGGCTCGATGAGCAGCGCCACGCCACCTGTCTCGCCGCCTGCCGGGACGCCGCTGCCGTATGTGCGTACCGTGCCGCCATCGCCGCCCGCCGGAACCGCCGCGCCTCGTCCGCAGGCGCCTCCGGCGTCGCCTGCATATGGCGTTCCTGCCCAACCATACTCCCCCCCCTCTGGCGAACCGACCATCCACGCCAGTTCGCCAGCGTATGGCGTTGCTGCACAGCCACAGTCGCCACCCTCCGGTCTCCCCACAATGAATGTTCCACCAGGAACATTACCGCCGCCGCCCACGGCGCAGGCGCCCGCCAAAGCGAAGAAAGGCGGAAGTTTGGGATTGATCATCGGCGGCGTCGCAGCAGTGCTGTTGCTGCTCGTCGGCGCATTCTTCCTGATCCGCCCGTCAGACGGCAATGAACGTCCGCAGGTCACGACGGCGCTGACGCAGGCGAACCAGTTGTTCAACCAGCGCGGCAGTCTCGATCAGGCTATCGAAGCCTACCAGAATGTTCTGAACCTCGATAAACAGAATGTCGAAGCGCACACGCGCCTGGCGTTGATCTACCAGTTTCGTGATCGCTACACCGACGCCGAGAACTCGGCGCGCGCCGCAATCGCCGCCGATGCACGCGCTGCACTGGCGCACGCCGTGCTCGCCGAGTCGCTCCACAGCCAGGGACGGTATGATGAGGCGCTCGACGCTGCCGATGAGGCGGTTGCCGCTGATCCTGACCATCCGGCAGGATATGCGTCGCGCGCGGTCATCAAAGCCGCGCGCGCGCTCGACGATGCCGATGCAGCCATGCTGAGCGAGGCGGTGGACGATGCCGAGGCCGCGCTCGAAAAAGCGGCGGGGAAGGAGAACCTGCTTCAGGCGCTGGCGCATAATGCACGCGGCGTTGTCTATTGGTATCAATATCAGTTCAGCAACGACCAATCAATGGTTGCACGGGGCGGTGATGAGTTCAACCGCGCAATCGGCTTGCAGGGTCAGATCGCGGTTTTCCATTCGAACCTTGGCTACTTCTACAACGACCAGGGCGCGAATGCTCTCCAACGCGGCAACCGTCAGGACGCCGCGCCACTGCTCGAACTTGCGCGGCAGCAGTTCGAACGCGCTCAGGAGATCGATCCAGCATACGGGCATGCCCACGCCGGATTGGGGTGGAATCTCTACTATCTTGAAGACTATGCCGGCGCCGTGGCGGAATTCGATAAAGCGCTCGAACTCAATCCCCAGGATGCCAATGCGCACCTTGGGAAGAGTTATGCGCTGCTGGCGTTCTCGCCACCCGATTATGACCGTGCGATTGCAACCCTTGAACAGGCGATCACGATCACGCCCTACCGTCCCGATCTGTTCGCGCGTCTGGGATGGACGCATATGAGCAAAGGATTTAGCCTGCCATTCGGCAGCAGTGAACAGACATCGACCTACCAGCGCGCCGAGGATCGTTTCCGTGAGGCGCTCGACCGCAACGACCGTTTCGTCAGCGCTATTACCGGTCTGGGCTGGGCGCAGTCGGCACTCGGGCAGTACGAACAGGCGCTCGACACGCTGCAACAGTCCCTGGCGATCAAGGACGATCAGGCAGACGCACATTTTGGGGTCGGCTGGACGTACTACAACCAGGGGCGCTTCAATGACGCCGAGGTCAGTTTCCGCCGCGCGATCGAGATTGCGCCGAATGATGGCGGCAATTACTACTGGCTGGGGCTGACGCTCGAACAACTCGGGCGGGTAGAAGAAGCAAAGCAGGCGTATCGCACCGCCGTTGAGAAGGGGAGCCGCTTCGCGCAGCAGGAACTCGACCGGTTGGGGGGATCGTAGGCTGCGACGGTTTCGTGCGGGAATGACGACTGTGCCATTCGTTTCAGCCCCGGCGCTGCCGGTCGTGTACGATACGCGCGTGCGCCACGTGACGTTTTTCAGTCCGGCGCTTGGTGTGTCGCGGGGGTTTTTCATCTACATTCCGCCCGATGTCGATGATGATCATCGAGCGCCGACACTCTATCTCCTGCGCGGGCACGAGCGCGAATGGATCAATCCGTTCGAGGATCAATTGCGTGGCGGCAGGAATGTCATCGATGTTTACGAAACGCAACGCGCAGCCGGGCGCGTCGGTCCGCTGGCGCTGGTCTTCCCCGGCACATCGAGCGATGACAATCGCATTCCTGGCATGCTGCTCAATATGCGCGCGCCCCATCTGGCAGACGGCGCCTCCGGCATCGGCAGCGGTCGCTTCGCCGATTATTTTTTCAACGACCTGATTCCCTACATTGAGAGTCACTTCCCGGTTGTCGGCGGCGGTCGAGCGCGCGGCATCGTCGGTTTTTCGCTTGGCGGCGCGATGGCGCTGTCGGCGGCGGCGCGCCGTCCCGACCTGTTCGCCTGCGCCGGCGCATACGACGGTACGTTCCTGTACGCCTGCGACCGGGGGCGGCATGTCCGCAAGCGCGATCGCGTGGTTGCCAATGCGATGTTCGACGCTGCGTATGGTGTGCCGCGCGATTTGGCTTTCGTCGCTCAACACAATGCACCGAACCTGATTCTGCGCAGCCGGCGCGAGGAACTGGCGCGCATCACCTGGGTCGTGGCGTATGGTCCCGAAGCGCAGGAACCCTGGCAGTCGAATTACTATCGTGGCGAACATCTGCTGGCATGCCTGCATGCGCGGGGTTTCGCCAATGCGCTGGAAGACCCGGTGCTGCACGACGGCGACCATAGCTGGCGCACTGCGGATCGGTTCATCGCGCTGACGTTGCCGCTGTATGATCGCGCACTGCGTCATGAATCACTGAGGGCGCCTGACCGCGTCAGACACCCTCAGTGAGAGAAGAGAGGAGAAGGAGATAACGCTATCTTAGCATAAACTTAACATTCGCGCAAGAGCCTTTTTGATGTGTTTACGCTTCTCCTGAGAGTGACGGCTTCTTGCCCTCGAACACCGTCGCAGGCGGGACGCCCGCCGCCACCGTTGCAGGCGGGACGCCTGCGCTCCCAGGGTGATTGCCAGCGGGACGCCTGCGCTTCCAGGGTGATTGCCAGCGGGACGCCTGCGCTCCCAGGGTGATTGCCAGCGGGACGCCTGCGCTTCCGGGGTGACGAGGTGACCAACCGGCGAGACGCCTGCGCTCCCAGAGTGACGAGGTGGCCGACCGGCGAGACGCCTGCGCTCCCGGGTTTACGACGGTATCCAACGCTGAACACGTATTTTTGAAAGGGGCCTGTTGCAGCCGTTGCGCTCAACATCAACGATGTATCCGGCTGAAGGATTCTCAATGATTACCTGCATCGATCACATTGTCATTCTCGTCCGCGATCTACTGGCGGCGATAGACGACTACACAGCACTGGGGTTCACCGTGACGCCCGGCGGGGTCCATGCCGACGGTGCAACGCACAATGCACTGGTGGCATTCGCCGACGGCAGTTACCTTGAGTTGCTCGCCTTCCGCCGCGAGGCGCCGGAACATATCTGGTGGCGCCACACCGCCGATGGCGAAGGGGTGATCGACTTTGCCCTGCTCCCTGATGCAATCGACGAGGATGTTGCCGCCGCGCGCTCCCGTGGATTGGACATTGCCGGTCCCTTCTCCGGCGGCAGGGAACGCCCCGACGGTGTGCGCATCGCCTGGAAGACAGCCCGCCCCGCCACGCCGGACCTGCCATTCCTCTGCGGCGACGTAACCCCGCGCGACCTGCGGGTTCCGACCGGTGCAGCGCGCCAGCATGCCAACGGCGTCACCGGCATCGCACGGGTGCTGGTCGTAACTCGCAATCTGGCGGAGAGCGCTGCGCGCTACCGTGCACTGCTGGGAATCGAGGGCATGACCGTTGCGGAAGGTGTTTCCTTCTCACTGGGGTCATCGACCATCGTGCTGACCGCACTGAACAATCGGCGCCGTGAGGGACCCTGGGCGCTTGAATTGTACGGCGGCGCCCCCGGCGACCTGGACCTGGCGCGAACCCACGGGGCGCCGATACACATTGGCGTCCTATCGCCACAGTAGCGGAGTGTTCAGCCTCTGTTCTCACATTCGCACTACCGCCATCGTGTGTGTTTGCTATACTGCGGATGCGGCTGCAATGACGCATCCGCAGTATGATGCTTCAAAGGAGCAGCTATGCTTTCCGATCTCGACATCGCTCAGGCGGCGCGCCTCCGCCCGATCCGCGCCGTCGCCGCCGACCTCGGGCTGACCGACGATGACATTGAACTGTATGGTCGCCACGTCGCAAAAATCGATCTGGCCGTCCTGCAACGACTGACCGACCGGCCGCGCGGTCGCTACGTCGTCGTCTCCGCAATTACACCCACGCCTCTGGGCGAAGGCAAAACCACTACCACTATCGGACTGGGTCAGGCGCTGGCGCGCCTGGGGAAGCGTTCCGTCGTCACCATCCGCCAACCCTCGATGGGACCAACCTTCGGCATTAAGGGAGGCGCGGCTGGCGGTGGGTACAGCCAGGTCCTCCCGATGGAGCAGTTCAACCTGCATCTGACCGGCGACATTCACGCGATTGGCGCGGCGCACAATGTGCTGGCAGCGATGATCGACAACGCCCTGCATCATGGCAATCAGGCAGGCATCGACCCGTATACGATCTCGTGGCCCCGCGTGATGGACATCAGTGACCGCGCGTTGCGCAACATCGTCGTAGGGTTGGGAAAGAAGGAAGATGGTCCGATGCGCCAGGCGCGGTTCGATATCACGGTGGCATCGGAGGTGATGGCGATTCTGGCGCTCACAACCAGCCTGCACGACCTGCGGCAGCGACTGGGACGCATTGTTGTGGCGTACACGCACGATGGCGCGCCGGTGACCGCCGATGATCTGCACGCCGCAGGCGCTATGACTGTTTTGCTGAAGGAAGCCATCAAGCCCAACCTGCTACAGACGCTCGAAGGAACACCGGCGCTGGTCCACTGTGGACCGTTCGCCAACATTGCGCACGGCGCCTCATCGGTGCTGGCCGATCTGATCGGATTGCACTGCGCCGATTATGTGGTCACCGAAAGCGGGTTCGGCGCTGACATCGGTTTCGAGAAGTTCTGCGACATCAAATGCCGCGCCTCTGGTCTGGCGCCTGATGCAGTGGTGCTGGTTGCAACGGTGCGGGCGCTCAAGGCGCACAGCGGGCGCTACACCATCACCGCTGGCAAACCGCTCGATCCGCGGCTTGCTGAAGAGAACCCGGAGGATGTGACGGCAGGCGCTGCCAACCTTACCGCGCAGGTGCGGATCGCACGTCTCTTCGGGCGACCGGTGGTTGTGGCGATCAACCGCTTCCCCGGCGATTTTCCGTCGGAAGTTGAGGTGATACGGCAGGCGGCGCGCGACGCAGGGGCGTTCGATGTGGTTGAAAGTTTTGTGTTTGCCGATGGCGGCGCGGGTGGATATGATCTGGCAAAAGCGGTGATAAAGGCATGCGAAGCGCCAGGGAAGTTCGCGCCGCTCTACCCGCTCGATCTGAGCCTGCGCGAGAAGATCGAAACGCTGGCGACGAAGGTGTACGGCGCAGCACGGGTGGAGTACACGCCCGAAGCCTCACGGCAACTGGTGCGGTTCGAGCAGCAGGGGTATGGCGCCCTGCCGATCTGCATGGCAAAGACACAATTGTCGATCAGCCACGACCCGAAACTGCGCGGCGCACCATCGGGGTATATCTTCCCCATCCGCGAGATGCGCCTGGCAGCCGGTGCAGGTTTCATCTACCCGCTGGCAGGCGACATTCGCACCATGCCGGGGTTGCCGGCTCACCCTGCCGCTGAGCGGATCGACATCGACGCCGAAGGAAAGACGGTGGGATTGTCGTAGCGTTGGGCGGGGCGCAGGCGACCATGTGCATGAGCACAACACGCAGCAGCGCCATCCCTGCGGTTGCTTCGACAGGCTCAGCAACCGCAGGGGGATGCTCACCTCACGAAAACGTCCGCCTCCTCCACGGCATTCGCTGCAATCACCTGTTGCATGAACCGCGCCGAGTCTTTTGGGATGCGGCGCTGGGTCGCATAATCCACGTAGACGATGCCGAATCGCCGGCTGTAACCGAATGCCCACTCGAAGTTGTCCATCAACGACCAGACAAAATAGCCGCGCAACGGAACCCCGGCTGCGATGGCGTCGTGGCACGCTGCGAGATGACGCGCAAGGTAGCGTACCCGATCCGGGTCGTGGACGCTGCCATCAGGTGAGACTTCGTCCGGGTAGGCAGCGCCGTTTTCGGTGATGTACAGCGCCGCCGGTGCATAGTCGCGGTGCAATCGCTCCAGCAGTCGGCGCAGCGAGTCGGGACGCACTTCCCAATCCATATGGGTGTACTCGCCTTCCGGCCGTTCGTGCGCATATCCGAGACCGCCAGCCTGCGGATCGTCACGAATGACGGCGCGCGAGTAGTAGTTCACCCCCAGAAAATCGAGCGGCGCAGCAATGAGGCGCATGTCGTCGTTCTGCACCGGCGGCGTCTGCCCCATCTGCGCGTACAGTTCCAGCATATCGGCAGGGTATGCGCCACGGTAAAGCGGGTCCAGATACCAGCGGTTGAAGAAGCCATCGTACCGCCATGCGGCTGCGCGATCCGCGTCGCTATCGCTCGCCGGGTCGGCGGGCGAAAGGTTGAGGGTGATACCCGCCTGCGCGTCGGGACGCGCGGCGCGGATGGCGGCAATTGCCAATCCGTGACCGAGGAGCAGATGATGCGCTGCCGCAAGCGCCGGTCCTTCCTTCCGCCCCGGCGCATGGTCGCCGGTCCAATAGCCGAGAAACGCCGAACACCACGGTTCGTTGAGCGTGATCCAGTGTTTCACGCGATCCCCCAAGCGGCGCACCACCACATCGGCGTAGTCGGCGAACGCATACGCGGTCTTGCGCGCGGGCCATCCACCTGCGTCTTCGAGCGCCTGCGGCAGATCCCAGTGGTACAGCGTCGCACATGGCTGAATGCCGGCTTCCAGCAAGCCATCGACGAGGCGGTCGTAGAAATCGAGACCGGCAGGATTGATCGCTCCTGCACCCTGCGGAAGAATGCGGGGCCAGGCGATCGAAAACCGGTATGCCCGCAATCCAAGCGATTTCATCAGCGCGATGTCGTCGCGCCAGCGGTGGTAGTGATCGCACGCCGGATCGCCGGTATCGCCGTTGAGCACCTTTCCCGGCGTCGCGCAGAACCGGTCCCAGATCGACACGCCGCGTCCATCTTCGCGGGTGGCGCCTTCGATTTGAAAGGCAGCCGTCGCCGCGCCCCAGAGAAAATCGTCAGGGAAGTGTCGTGTTGCCATGAGGGAGCGTCCTTTGGAGGTCTGAACATCATCCAGCCCCGCACTGTCAGAGAAGCCCGTAGTATTCGTCGATGTCGCGCTGATAGGCGTCCACGGCGCCATCGAGCACGTCTTGCTGCGTCACGGTGCGCCCCAGCGCCGACGACTCCAGGATGGCGAAGGCGCACGCCAGGTCGCGCAACCCCTCTTCCCCGCTGGTCTCCGGGTCGGCGCCGCGTTCAATTGCGCGCAGCCAGTCGAGGTTCTGGATAGCGCAGGGGTCGGTCAGCCCAAGCGGAAAGCACTGCTCGCGCTCGGCAGACGTCATCCGCTGCTCGAAGGTCTTTTCCAGCGGCAGACGCTCGCCGTCCGCCAGCACGATCTGCCCGCCACGAATAGCTCCCGTGCTGCCGATGATCGCCGGTGCACCATTGATCGTCAGTTCTTCCGGCGAACCGGCCCAGCTCCACCACAACTGCCCGATCGCGCCGCGTTCGAACTGAAGGGTTGCCATATAGGTGTCATCGACATCCGCCTGCACCTGATCAATGACATTGCCCTGTGCATCGCGCAGATAACGTATTGGCGCAAAAGTGCGCGAACAGCGTTCACTGCGGCGATTTCGCCGACCACATAACGCTGGAAGTGCATCTGATGCACACCGATATCGATGCTCCCGCCGCCGCCGCCGAGCAGTTTTTTGTGACGCCATGGCGTTTCTGCAACAATCCGATCCGGCGACCAGAGTCCACCGAGGACTCCCATCACCGAGATCTGCGGTTCGCCGATCAATCCCTGGCGCACTACCCACGCCATCGCGCGCACGATGCGCGCCTGGCGCACATTCTCAAACACGCCAAATGTGACCCCACGCGCCTTTGCTGCCGCCACCATCTTCTTCGCCGCGCGCACGGAAATTGCCAGCGGCTTCTGCGACAGCAGATGCAACCCGGCGTCGATGGCGGCAAGCCCCACCTGATGGTGCAGCGCCAGCGTCGTCAGGTCGTTAATCGCATCCACCTTTCCCGAGGCGATGAGATCGCGGTAGTCGGTATAGATGGCGACTTCCACATCGTCGTGGATGTCGGAGACATAGGTGTGCGGCGCTGCCAGCGGATCGCCGGTCGCCGGATCGAGCACCGGCGGACGGGGCGGCGGTCCTTCGCCGCGTTTGCGGAACATGAGCGCGTCCTCCACCCGGCGCGCACAGAGGGCGGTGATCCGAAAATGGTCGATCCCCATCCGACGGAGCTGCAGATACCCCTGGAGGTGGGCATTCAAAATCCGTCCGCAGCCAACGATGCCGATACGAATCATGGCGTCTGCTCCTGAGCGGTATAGCGGGCGCGCACGCGCTCCAGCCGCGCCACGCTATCGGACAACCCGCCGAGGCGGTTGCGCGCCAGCCAGAGGCGTTCGTACTCGCGGATAATTTCGCGCATGTCATCATTCAACAACCGACGACGCGGCAGGGCGCCGGCGCCATCGGCAGCGGTCAGCAACTGTCCCAGGCGACAGGCATGCCGCAACAGGCGCACCGTATTGTCGAACTCCTGAAGAATGAGCGGCGCATCGGAGCGAGTCATACGCTCGGCGGCAATGGGCTGAGTTGCGGCGTCGATCGCATCGAGCGCGCGGTCGAAGTCGAGCGGCGGCAGGGCGGATGGATTGGAGACCGGCGGCGATTGCAACACCCAGAACAGCACCGACGAGTTTGGCGGCTCATATCCGACGGCGTGATACACATTTCCCAAATCGTATGCCACTTTCCCCATCGCGCCGGTCGGGTCGGTGAACGCATGCCGACTGACCGCCGCCTGTACGTTCGCGTCGCGATTGGCGGCGTATGCCCATGCGAATGCCGCACCCATCGCAAACCCCAGGAAACTGACCGGCAAGACCTGCCAGTGCCCCATATCACCCCAGTCGGTAATCAGGTAGCCGATGGCGCCATGCTTCAATCCATTCTCAGCAGCGTTGCGCAGGTTCCCCAAAGCGTTGTCGGTACGTCCGGCAATGCTCTGCCACGACGACGTGCCAGGGCAGACGTAGAACGGAATGCCCGCCGCTGCATAGCGGGCGCAGGTGAGGTCAAAGGGGTGATCGGCTTCATATCCCCATTCGAGTGCGATGACATCGCGCGGCAACTCACCGATCAGTTCCGGGTGATTATTGACGATATCGCCCCAGAACATCATCGTGCGCCCGTGGTGTTTCACGGCGTCGTAGAGTTTGAGCAGAAAATCGAGGTACACCCGCTCGACGCCGCGCTGCGTGCAGGCGTCTTTGCTGCGTCCCTGCCCGAGATCGACCGTCTCATCGCACCCGACGTTGAACAACCGGCTCGAAAAATGCGGCAGCAGTTCATCGTACAGGCTGCGCACCAGATCGAGGCTGCCCGGATCTTCTGGCGCCAGGCTGAATGGTCCCTGCATGACGCCCCACGGCGCCTGGAATTCGCCGTGGGTCTCGGCGAGCGCCGCGTAACGCGGGTGGATGAGCCAGCGGTGCATATGACCGAACGAGTTCTGGTTGGGCACAAGATCGATGAACCGCTCTTTGCAGTACGCATCGAGCGCCAGCGCCTCTTCGCCGGTCAGCGGCGAGGCGCGCGCCCACACATCGGGATGATTACGGTAGGCAAACGTATGCTCGGTGTAAAGCTGCACCTGATTGATCTTCCAGCCTGCCAGCATATCGATCAGCATGAACAGGGTTTCCATCGTTGGAACCTTGTCGCGGCTGATATCGATCATCACCCCGCGCGCGGCAAAATCGGGATGGTCGTTGATGTACAGGCATGGAAAGGTGCGTCCGGTCTGTTCCACGATCTGGATCAGGGTGCAAACGCCGTAGAAGATGCCAGCCGGGGTTGGCGCTTCGATAATGATGCCGCCGTCCTTGATAGTCAGAACATACCCCTGCGGATGGTCGGCGCTGCCGGCAGTCACCCGCAGCGTAGCGCCGATCTCGCCTGGAGGACCTTCCGGCGTCGCGGTCAGTTCCCATTCGACGCCGGCATGGGCGCGTAGCGCACGTTGCAGGCGGCGCGCCGCACATAGCAGATCTCCCGGCGCAGCGCCCTGGAGCAGAATGCGCTGCGCCGATGTCACCACGTACACCCCCGGCAGGAAAGTCAATGACCGTGGCATTGGAAGAAGCGAAAGATGATCCATACCCCTCCTCCTATGCCAGCGCCGTCATCGGCAGCGGCAGTGACACAGCGCGCCCCTCAGCCGCCGAGATGATGCCTGCATCGAGCACCTCCTGCGCCATCAAGCCGACGTCGGCGCTGCACAGACCGGTGATCGGCTTGCCGGAGCAGATGTGACCCAGGAAGTACTCGGCGCTGTTACGCATCCCGACCGGCGGTTCCGGCACGTCGAGGCGCATGCCGTCGCGATGCTCGCGGTCTGCCAGCCACAGTTCTTTGCCGTGCTCGCGGATGTGAATGGTTCCCTCACTGCCATAGATCATCGGCTCGTAGCTAGTCATATCGCCGACTTGCGTCCATGACGCAGTCGCGGTGCTGATGGCGCGCGCGTGCTGCATGACGATCACCGCATTATCTTCTGCTGGCAGATCGGGCTTCCACAGGCGCCCCGTCAGCGCTGTGACGCGGGAGGGCAACCCGAGCAGCGCGCAGGTCAGCGCTGCGCCATAGCAGCAGTAATCCATCAGCGCACCGGCGCCGTTGCGCCGCGGGTCGTAGAGCCATTCACAGAAAAAGGGCGAACAACCGAGTTCACGCGGCCCAATGTGGGCGGCGCGGTAGTTGACCTGCCAGACTTGACCGATGCGCCCCCCGGCAATCAGGTGCAGCGCATATTGCATTGTAGGCCACCACATGATGGGCCAGTTGACCATCAACTGAACGCCAGCCGCGGCAGCGGCGCCGCGCATGCGCGCTGCATCGGCATACGTCGCCGCCATCGGCTTTTCGACCATGACATGCAGACCGCGCTCCGCCGCCATTTCGGTCAACTCTGCGCCGCGCAGATTGTCGCTGAAGACATATACTGCGTCGAGCTTGACCGCATCCAGCATGTCGCTGTAATCATCGAAGACCTGTTCGCACCCCAGCGACCTGATGTGTTCACGCAGCGCGGGGTTGGGGTCTGCCGCAGCCACCAGCACGCCATCATCGCAGTTCGCCAGGTCCTGGAGGTTCCCCCACACGTGGTCATGAGTCAGCCCCAGCACGCCGACCCGTAGTTTGTCCGCCATTGCTGTGCTCCTTCTGATCGTCTTGCTGCTACGCTAGCGCCCTGCATCGCGCGCCGCTGCGCGCGCATACGGTTCGAGCGCCGTCAGGATGCGTTCGCGATCCATAGCCGGAATGAAAAAGGCGCGATCATCACGCACAATGCGCCCTTCTGCCGCAAACGCCGCCACTTCGTCCTCGTGCATGATCATGTCCGCTGCCAGCAACCGGCTGTCGCCAAGGTCCGCACCGGCTGCCGATTGCTTCAATTGCGCGTCGAGCGCCAGAATCTGATCGCGCGTCAGCGGGTGCGGCGTGGCGACGAGAAAACTGTGCGTGGCGCCAGTGTACCACAGCGTCGTGTGTGGGAAGACGCTCTGAAACGTGTGGATAATGTCGCGGTAGTCGCGTTCCGAAAGGTCGTGGAACGGCAGCCACTGGATGAAGACGCCATCATCGGCGAGGCGATCTTTCACCATCGTGTAGAACTCGAAGGTGAACAGCGCCCAACTGCTGCTGTTGATCGGATGGGTGGCGTCGGCGGTAATGATGTCGTAGCGTTCGGCGCTGCGCAGCAGGTAGTTGCGTCCATCTTCAATCGTGATCTGGAAGCCGGGACGATTGAGGACGCCTCGATTTTCGGCTTCATAGAGGCGCGCTGCCTCAACCTGTTCGGCAACCAGTTCGACGGCGTGGATGCGCGGGATCGGATGGGTTGCCATGGCGCCCGAGGCGATGCCATTGCCGAAGCTGATCATCAGCGCATTCTGCGCATCCGGGCGCAGAAGCGCCGGCAGATGACCGAGGAGATGGAAGGCGCGCATGCTGTGTTTGTCAGTGGGAACCTCATTGCGCCCGTTGACGAACGACATTTTGAGCGGCGGGTATTTGACCTCGAACACGGCAACGGTGGCGTCCACCCCCTCACGGTAGTACACCAGTTCCGGGATGACCCCCTCGCGGAACCCCAGGTAGACGCCCGGCGGCAACAGCGCCGCCGCCAGCGCCGTCGCTCCCAGCGCCCCTGCGAGGCGCACCCGCGCGCCCCATACCGGCGACGCCATCAGTACGGCAGTGGCGCCAAGCGCCAGGTTCAGCGCCGCGAGCAACAGGGAAGCGCGTTGCAGCCCGATCAATGGAATGAAGACAAAGCCCGACATGAATGCGCCCAGCGTCGCGCCGACAGTGTTGAACGCATAGAGCCGCCCAACCCGCGAACCCACTGCGCCCCGATCCGGCGCGGCAGGGGCGTCTGTGGTGAACGATGCCGTATACAGCCGCGCTGCAACCGGGAAAACCGCGCCCATCAGCAGCGTCGGAACGATCATGATTACGGCGGCGGCGAAGAACTCCGCCCACAGCGTGCCGAGAAAAGTGGTTCTGGCGGTAAACAGATCGAGCAGAGTCGGCATGCGCGCAAAGGCGTAGAGCGCAATCACCGCCCCCATCCCGATCCCGATCTGCAACCAGCCAAAGAGCGCCAGCGGCTGTGCGCGCCGGTCGATCCGCCGTCCCATCCAGGCGCTGCCAGCCGCCAGACCGATCAGAAACGTCACCAGCATGATGGTGAACGAATAGACGGCATTCAGGCTGAAAATCGCCAGTGTGCGCGTCCATGCCACCTGATAGCCCAGCGCTGCAAACCCGGACAAGGCATACCCGATCAACGCCAGTCGCGCCGGGGTGAGCAGGGACGCCGCAGGTCCGGCAGCGGGGAGCGCCGGCGTTGTCGCAATGGCGCCGTTGTGCGCAATGCGCGCGCCGGTCGTCGTTTCACCAGTTGCCTGGAGCGCCACGACGGCGCGCCCGCCCGACGCACGCTGCGCCGGTTTGCGCGCCGTGCGTTTCGGTTGTGGCGCTGGCGTCGATACCGCCGGTTGTGACGGTGCAGGCGCCACTGGCGTTTCCTGCCAGCGGCGCGCCAACCAGAATGATGCGCCTGCCGCCGCCAGGTCAAGCCCGCCGCCGAGGTAGAGCGACCAGTTGACGCCGAGCGAGGGGATCAGGATCAACCCGGCAGCCAGCGCCCCCAGCACGCCGCCGAACGTGTTGATGGCATACAGGGCGCCGAGCCGCTGTCCGCGCTCCTGGTCGCGCGCTGCCAGCACCTGCGCCAGCACCGGTAACGTGCCTCCCATCAGGAAGGTCGGCGGCGCGAGCGCCAGCGTGGCAAGCGCCGTGCGCGCAGCGTTGTACGCGAAGAGGTCTGGCTGCAGATGGCGCGCAATCCAGACATAGAGGTCGGTCAATCCGGCAAAGAGCGGCGGCGTGGCAAAGGCAAACAGCGCAACGCCGATCTGTAACAGGGCGAAGAGGCGCAGGAGCGCTGCGGTTGGCGCTTTGGAGTTCTCGCGCTGCTTCAGGCGCGCCGTGATTCTGCCAAACACCCAACTGCCCAGCGCCAGCCCACCCATGAAGGCGGTCAGCACTGCGCTGGCGGCATACACGCTGACGCCGAAACTGAGGCTGAGCAGGCGAAACCAGACGACCTCATAGATCAGACCGCTCGCGCCACTGACAAAGAAGATTACCAATACCAGCCTGGTCTGCTGCGCCTGCTTCACGGATCACTCCTGCTGTGCGATCTTGATCGTCTGCTTCGTGACAAAGGCGCTTCGCGCAACGCCCAGGCATCACACAAAGCGCCCTGTCCGACAGCCATCGTTGACAACTTCCGCGCCGTCGCCCACAGGGGCAGGCAATCCTCTCCCCTGCTGGCGCAGCGACTACCGTCCCGCCTCTCTACGGATGCGTTCCAGCGCGGCATTGACGTCCGACTCGAGGATCGGCATCAGATCGGAGGCTTTCGCGTTAGGATCGTTCCAGAACGGACTCAAGAGGTTGTCCCAGGTCTGACTGAGTTCATCGAACTTGACCAGCAGGTGGTTCGACGACTCACGTCCGTGACTGAAGGCGCCCTGGAACGACTCTTTGGTCTTTTCTGCCGGAACACACTTCTCATACTGCTTGTAGTAGTCGTTGAGCAGGCTCTGACGCACCGGCGGGGTGCCGGTTGCCAGCGTATAAGCACGCTGCTGCTCCGCCGATGCCAGGAACTTCACGAAATTCCATGCCAGGTCGGTGTTCTCGGCGTCCATTCCGGCTGTAATCACCCATGGGTCGGTAAAGATGGTCGCGCGGATATTGGCGTCGGGCGTGCCCCAGGGAAGCGGCGCTGCGCCCCAGCAGAAGCCGTTCGGGTCGTCGATGATCTCCTTATAGTTCCAGTGGCCCCAGCCGCCGGTCATAAACATGGCGACTCGCCCGGAGAGGAAGGCGCCGCCCAGTTGATCGAGCGCCTGAGACGCTGCCTGGTCGGGAGCGACCTTGTGGACGTACACCAGGTCGTGAACTGCCTGGAATGCGGCGGCGGTTCCTTCGTCCAGCCTGATGGGGTCGGAGAAGCCGGTTTCGAGCGCTTCTTTGGTGAACGGGTCCTTGCCCCAGATCATCGGGATGCTGTCGAAGGGGGGCCACAGTCCGTTGACGCCGCCATACACCGCCGTGCTTGGATCGTCCGGGTTCTTCGTCAGCTTCTTAGCAGTCTCAAGGAACGCATCCCATGTCCACGACTTGTCGTTCCAGTCGCTTGGCGGATATGGCACGCCAGCCTCATCAAACAGCTTCATGTTGTAGTACACGTAGCTGCCGGTGGTGAGAAACGGAATGCCGTACTGTTTGCCTTCGACATTGTAGATGGTGAACACTTCGGGGATAAAGTCGCTCGTGTCCCACTTATCGCGTTCGATCAGCGGCGTCATGTCTGCCAGCAAGCCGCGGAAGCGGTCGCTGGCGAAGCCATCGCCGCCCCAGTTGGACGACCAGACGTGCAGCGGTTCCCTGGCGGCGATCATCGCCTCACGCTTGACCGCGATATCGTCCTGGTTAATGTTGAGCACTTTCACGAACACATCTGGCGCAACCTGCTGATAGGCCGGCAGCACGACATCGCGCTCCCAGCGGTTCTCGGTCGCATTGATGCGCACCATCCAGACCAGCACCTTTTGTCCAGGTTGAGGTTGCTGTGCGAACTCCAAAATCGGCGTAGGCGTCGGCAGATTGACGTCTGGTGCAGTGGTTGGCGCGGCAGTGGGCGATGTCGCCGGTTGCCCGCCGCATGCCGCCAGCACCAGCATCAACGCGCCAAGCAGAAGTATCCAGGGATACGGTTTCATGCGCATGCTTGTGTCTCCTTCATCGTTGCAAGGCCACACCGTGTAACGAGTCTCTGTCCCGATCCACCTCCTCTCCAGTTTCTGTATACAACGAGAGCAGCGTACTGCGCCACTCGCCGGCATATGGTTGACAGCGTATGCACGGCGTGGTGCATTGCGCGGAACAGGCGCATTCGGAGTTCGCACGGACTCCGCTTCCGGCTGTCAGGAACGCACACTGCCGCAGTCTCCCGTCAGATAACCTCCCATACAGCGCCGTCGGCATTCCGGGACGAGGGCGCAGGCGAAAGCGATGGGACGCAGCGAGCCGCCGATCTACCCTTTGATGCCAGTCACCACAATCCCCTGGATGAAATAGCGTTGCGCCAGGAAGAAGAGCGCCATTGGCGGAATCAGCGTGACCAGCGACGCCGCCATGAGCAGGTGGAACGCGGTGCCGCCAAACGGCGCACGGAACTGTTGCAAGCCAATTGACACCGGATAGTTGTACTGCGAATTGATGTAGAGCAGTGGACCCATGAAGTCCTGGTAGTGGAACATGAAACTCATAATGGCGACGGCGCCAATGGCTGGCAACGACAGTGGCACAATAATGCGCCACCAGATGCCGAAATAGCCGGCGCCATCGATCAGCGCCGCCTCCTCATAATCTTTTGGCAGCGTCTTATAGAACTGACGGAGGAGGAAAATGAGATAGGCGCTGCCGAAGAACTTCGGCACGAGCAGCGGGAGGTACGTATCGATCCATCCCAGACGGGCGAAGATAATGTATTGCGGGATGAGCGTCACCCAGAAGGGCAGCATCATCGTTGAGAGCACCAGCACGAATAGGGCATTCTTGCCCGGCGCGCGCAGCCGCGCAAAGCCATAAGCAACGAGTGCACACGAAAGGGTCTCGCCCAGCATTGCACCGCCCGCGTAGATCAGCGTATTTCGGAAATAGATGTCGAAGCGGTTTTCTCCGGTCAGCGCCTGGCGATAGTTGTCCCATTGCGGCGCCGCCGGAATCCAGACTGGCGGGAACTTTGCCACTTCCGCACGGGTTTTCAGCGATGTGGAGAACATCCACACCAGCGGGAACAGGATAATAATCAATCCGAGCGCAACAACAGTTGTCGAAAGCGCAGTAATGATCTGCTCACGCCGTCGCTTGCTCGACCAGAGTCCGCGCCGTACCAGAGGGGTTGCCGGGCGCACGCCCGGAGATGTCGTTTGTGTTGCCATTGCTCGTCCTCCTGTTCATTCACGACCGTGCAGCCCGGTCAGATCGCTCCCTCTTCGTCCGACTCGTAGTGAACATAACGACGCGACACCCAGAACATGGCCAGCGTCAGCAGCAGGATGACGATCAGCAGAATCCACGCCTGCGCCGATGCCAATCCCATCCGGTAGCGCCGGAACGCATTCAAGAAGAGATACAGGTTGTAGAACATC
Source organism: Roseiflexus sp. (assembly GCF_057785375.1). Lineage (NCBI taxonomy): Bacteria > Bacillati > Chloroflexota > Chloroflexia > Chloroflexales > Roseiflexaceae > Roseiflexus > Roseiflexus sp. The sequence continues at coordinate 57,654 of NZ_JBYNRX010000040.1, read as the reverse complement.
GACGAATAGGCGGGAGCGCCGAGATTCATGCCGCCGGAAATGACATATGCCGCTGTAAACTGCTGCATAGCGCCAATGACGCCGGTAATGAAGGTGAACAGAATGACCGGCGAAATCATCGGGACAGTCACGTTGAAGAACTGCTGGATGCGATTGGCGCCATCGATCTCGGCGGCTTCGTAGAGCGCAGTGGGAACGCCTTGAAGCGCCGAGAGGTAGATCAGCATCGTCCCGCCGAATCCCCAGAGCGACATGAGCGTAAAGGACGGAATGACCCAGTTCGGATCCTGGAGCCAGCGCGGTCCGGTAATGCCGAGCGGGATCAAACCATTGGGACCGACCAGGTTACGGATGATCAGATTGATCGCGCCGAACTGCGGATTGAGCAGCCAGGAGAAGAGCAGCGCAACCGCGACGCTGCCGCCGAGCAGCGCGGGCAGATAGTAGAGCGTGCGAAAGACGCCGAGCGCCGGAACGCGCTGATTGAGCAGCACCGCCAGCATCAAACCGAAAGCGATGCCCAACGGAACGCTCAACAGGGTGTAATAGCCGGTGACCTGGAGCGACTTCCAGTACACCCGATCATTGAACAGGTTGATGTAGTTCTCGAAGCCAACCCACACCGGCGGACTCGCCACGTTGAACACTGTCATGCTGTAGTACGCAGACATGACAATCGGGTAGAGGGTAAATGCGAGAAACCCGATGACCCATGGCGAAATGAAGATCCAAAACCAGAGCGCTTCACGCCGCTCGATCTTTCCAGCCGGAATCAAGCCAAACAGGGCTGGCTTTCGTTTGCTCCGGGCCGGAACCTGCGCCGTTTGCACCGCCATACTGCACCTCCTGCACCCATGTGCGCCATTGCGCCGTCGTGTTTTGGGCTTTCCTCATGTTGTTCAGCTCAGTAGCTCGATCACTCTGCCATCGGTTGTGCGCACATAGACTGCGCGTCCGGCAATAATCGGCGCTGTCGTTGCCAGGCGCGGCACCGCTTGCGACCAGACGGTTGCTCCAGTTGCCATATCGAGCGCCGCAACCGACGCATCCGCTCCCATGCCGCTGATGATAAACACATACTCCTGCGTCAGCGCGGGAAGCGAAACGTAGTTGACATCCTGAAACGACCACAATTCACGACCGTCGCTGCGATTGAGCGCAAACAATTCATTCGTCGTCTTGACGAAGACCACGTCACCATGCGCCCCCGCAGGAATGAGCGCTTTGCCGGGAACGCTCTTCTCCCAGCGCCTGGCGCCGTCGCGTATGTCGAGCGCAATCATGTTTTGCCCGCTGCTGATCAGCACCAGATCGCCGGTCGCCACCGATGAGAAGTAGACGGCGGAATGCGCCGGATACGACCAGAGCATCCTTCCGGTTTCCTGATCAATCGCATAGAAATTAGGAAAAGTCGGAGACGAACACCCGCCCATCGGCAACTGCTGCAGATGAGGTGATGAAGTCCTGCGCGCTAAACTCCCAGCGGATCTTGCCGTTGATTGCATCCAGCGCGTAGAGTTCTTTGCCGGCGCCGACGTACACTGTGCTATCGACAACCACCGGCGAGGTCAGATGACCGCCAAAGTAGTTGTTGGCAGCGGCGCTCAACCGTTTGGGAGTAAACGTCCAGCGTTGCCGTCCGCTGCTCAGTTCCAGCGCCACCATTTGCCCCTGATTTGCCTGTTCCGCTCGGAAATACACCGTATCGCCAGCAATGGCGGGCGAGATGTAGGCGCCTTTCTGACGATATGCCCAGCGTTGCCGACCGGTGCGTATATCGATGGCGCTCAACGCATCTCTGGTTTCCAACAGCATGAGACCGCGAGCGATGACCGGCGGTGACACGCCTTCTTCAAACGACGCAGTGACAATCACGCGCTGTTGTGCAGCGGCGGCGCAATTGGCGTTTCGACAGCGCGTGTACGCGCCGGGTTCAACCCTTCCATCGCCCAGTCGCCCGAAAGATTGGGGTCAGCATGCACGGAATCAGGTTGAGTGAACGGGTTTGCAGGAGCAACCGGCGCCGTAGCGACCGGCACCGTCGTTGGGGTAGGGGGAGCAGATTTGGCTGGCGTCTGTGACGGCGGCCGCAGAGCGACATAGCCAATCGCGCCAAGAACGGCGAGAATGGCGATCATCCACAAGCCACGTTGCCCGCTGGCATTCATACCGTGCTCCGTCAGGATGGCAGAGCGGCAATCATCTGGTGTGCGGAGAAAAACCTGAGCGGCGCCCACGCAGAGATGACGTACCGCGCTGTACTGTTCTCTTGCCCGTGGTGCAGGTTCCAGGATTATAGAACCTGCAACGTCTCCCTGTCAATCTGTCGTGCAGCGCCCCGTCGAAGCGCGAACGACCAGTTCGGTCTCGACGGTATACCGCATCTGTTCTGGCGTTTCGCTATCGATCAGTCGGCAGACCAGATCGGCGGCCATTTCGCCCATGGCGCGCAACGGCTGGCGCATTGTCGTCAGCGGCGGGCACGCCAGCGCCGCCTCTGGCGTATCATCGAATCCGATGATCGAGAGATCATGCGGGATGCGCAGCCCGTAGCGCGCGGCGACGTGCAGCGTTCCAATTGCCATCAGATCGTTGCATGCAAAGATCGCCGTTGGTCGCGGATCGAGCGCCAGCAGGCGTTCAGCCCCCACGATGCCGCTGGCAAAGCTGAAATCACCCGATGCCGTCAACGCCGGATCGAATACGATACCGTAATCGTGCAGCACCGCCCTGTACCCATCGAGCCGCAACTGGCCAACGGGAATATCGCCCCGTCCGGTGATAATCCCGATCCGGCGGTGCCCAAGCCGGATCAGGTGTTCGGTTGCCAGGTACGCGCCGTGATAGTTATTCACGGTGATGCCGTAGACATCCAGATCGTACTGCAGGTCGATGTGGACAATCGGCACGCGCCCTGGCGCCAGGCGGCTCAGGCTCAGACTGTTTGCCAGCGGCAACACGATGACCAGCCCATCAATGCGACGGCTGCGCTGTAAGGTGTCGATGACATCGAATTGCGTCGCGTCTTCGACCGTCGCCAGCAGCATAAATCGCCCGCGACGGCGGAGCGCCTGTGCGACGCCGTCGATGGTTTGCGCGAAGAAGGTGGACGTAACAGTATCAACAATAATGCCGACGATGTCGGTGCGGTTGCGTGAGAGACTGACGGCTTGAGCGTTGGGGTGGTAGTCGAGTTCAGCGATGACGCGCAGCACGTGTTCGCGGGTCGCTTCCGCCACGTCGGGGCTATTGTTGATCACGCGCGAAACGGTCTGATACGACACGCCAGCGCGGAGCGCCACTTCGCGGATCGTGCTGCGTCGCATGCTTCCGCCCCTGGTATTGAGAAAAGCAAGTAATGTGATCGGTCACACTATAGCACACAGAATGAGTTTGTCAAGACAGTTTTCCGTCCCACAGATACGTTTTCAGATCGACGTAGCCGCGCTCGTCGAAGACGACCCCTTCGGCTTCCAGGAGCGCGCGCTGTAATTCAGCGTGGTACTCATTGCTGATGCGCCCGGCAGCATTGATCACACGCCACCAGGGCACCTCGCGCGCCCGCGCGGGACCAAGCGCGTGCAGCGCCCATCCGACGCCGCGCGCGCCGCGCGGAACCGGCGTCATTGCTGCAATCCGCCCATATGTCGAGACCCGTCCGCGCGGGATGCAGCGGACAATTTCGTAGACGTCGTCGTAGTAACTCTTCATGGCGTAAAGGTATCATCATACCGCTCGAACGTTCCATCGGTGTACAGGACGTAGATCGTTTTCCCTCGTCCTAATCCCTCACGGCTATAGATCATCACGCCGCCGGTGAATGGCTGGTATGCGCCTTCGATCTCGTCGCTCTGCGGGCGTAGCGCAAAGCCGAGATTCTGGCGCACCCCCGGGTTAGCCGCCCAGATGATGCCGAAGGTGTTGGTTGGCGTCTGCAAGCCTGCCGGCGGCGTCGGGGTCGCGGGGGTATCGGGCGGCAGCGGCACGGGAAAGGAGAAACGCTGCCACTCGCCGCGCGCGAAACCCACCAGAACGAAAATATCGCCGATCGGCAGGAATGAGGTCATACTGCCGCCCTCGAAGCGCTGCTCGATGAGCGTGCGGTCGCCGCCGCGCTCGATGTCGGCCGGGCATCTGAGACGCCGCGCCACTGTTGCGTTCTTATTCCAGATCTCACCGAAGCCGCGGATGGGCGCAATCGGGCATGGCGTCGGCGTTGGCGTCGCGCTCGGCGTAAACGTTGCCGTTTCGGTCGGCGTCGCCGACGGTGTTGGCGTCACCGATGGCGTTGGCGTTGGCGTCTCGGTCGGCGCAGCGGTTGGCGTCGCGGTTGGCGCAGCCGTCGGGCGCGGGGTCGCCGTTGGCGGAACCGGCGTATCGGTCGGAGGAGAAGTGGCGGTTGGCGGTGCGGTCGGCGTCGCCGATGGCTCGGGTGTTGCGGTTGGAGTGGGGGTTCCGGTCGGCGTCGGAGTGAATGTCTGTGTCGGCGTTGCAGTGTCAACAACCGGCGGCAGGGTTGGCGTCGGCGATTGCGCGATCAGCAACCTGCCCGCTAGCACGGCTCCGCCGCCGCCGAGGATCAGGGCGCCCAGAGCCAGCAGCGCCAGTAACGCCGGATGCAACGGACGGTGCGGCGGTGCAGCGCCTTCTGCTGGCGGCGCCGGTGGGGGCGCCTCCTGTCGTGTGGAAGGCGGGCGCGCATCGCCGATGCCGGTCGGCGCATCAGGAGCGACGCGCACCACGTCCGGCGCCGGTCGTGGCGCAGCAGCAACCGCACGAGGCAGCGGCGCTTCCATCCGCTCTGCCGATTGCAGTGCACGCGCAAATTCTCCGGCGGTGCGGTAGCGGTCGTCGGGACGGCGCGCCAGCGCCAGGCGGATCGCGGCGCCAATCGGCTGCGGAATGGTCGGGACGAGCGCCGAGGGATCGACAATGGCGCCTTCGAGATGTCCCAGCAGCACTTCCTGCGTCGTTCCTTCGAATGGGCTGCGCCCGGTGAGACAGCGAAACGCCAGCACACCCAGCGCATACACATCCGCGCGCCCGTCGATGCGCGTATCACCGCGGATCTGTTCCGGCGCCATGTATTCCGGCGTGCCGACCAGAAAGCCGGTCGTGGTGGTTCCCGGCGTATCGAGCGCCTTTGCAATGCCAAAATCGGTCAGGATCGCGCGCATACCCGGCGCCGTCAGGCGCACCCGTTCCAGTGCGGAAGGGTCGCGCCCGTCCCACGGAACGCCCAACCCTTCCAGAATGATATTTGCCGGCTTGATGTCGCGGTGAATCACGCCGCGCGCGTGGGCATAATCGAGCGCAGCAGCAAGTTGATCGATCAGTGCAATAGTCTCATCGACCGTCAGGCGCTGGCGCGCCCGCAGCACATCGGCGAGCGAGGGACCATCGAGCAGGCGCATGGCAATGAACGCCAGCCCATTGAACTCGCCAACGTCGTAGATCGGCACAATGCCAGGATGATCGAGACGCGCAGCGAGCACCGCTTCGCGCCGAAACCGTTCGACGAGCGCGGCATCGCCGAGGAATTGCGGGTAGAGCACTTTCAGCGCCACATCGCGTTGCAGCGCCGTATCGCGCGCGCGGTAGACCGCCGCCATGCCGCCGCGCCCCAGCAGCGCGATCACTTCATACCGATCCACCCGGCGACCAACCAGATCTTCGAGCCGCATAGCGTTCCTGTCAACCAACAAAGAAACCGTTGACAAACAATGCTGCCGTCCACACCAGCAGCGTAAGCGCCACAGGCGTCGCCAGCAGCAGCACGGGACGACGCTCGATCAGCAGCGCCGCAGCAACGAACGCGGGCAACGCCAGCAGCACATACCGCGGGAGCGAATGCGAGACATTCGTCAGATACGCTGGCGCGAGCATTGCAATGGTCGCCAGCCCGTAGACCAGCGGCAGACGACGCAGCACGACCGCCGCCAACCCGGCGAACGCCAACCAGACGAGCAGTTGAAAGACGCGCGTGGGCCAGCGACCGCTCCAGTGATCGGCGCCGGCAACGATCGTCTCGATCATCATACGTGGTTGCACCCATGGCAGACTCAGTTGCTGATCCCAGATATCGCGCTGGGTCTGCATAAAAAGAAACGGTGACCCGAAGCGCCACCACTGGTATGCCATAAACAACCCCAGACCGAGCGCCGGCAACAACGGTGCCAGGTACGCACGCGTCAACGGCGGTCGCCGCCAGCCGGCATGTTCCAGTAACGCCAGTGCAATGACCGGCACCATCAGCACGCCTGGCAGCCGGGTCAGGCTCAGGAGGAATCCGGCGACGCCTGCAAGCAGCCAGCGCCGGCGGCGTAATCCCCACAGCGTCAGCGCCAGCAACGCCAGCGCTACCGACTCGGCGTACACAGCGCCTAAAAAGAAAGACGTGGGAAAGCACAACAGCGTTGCGATCGACCGGTAGGCAATCTGCGCATCGAAGTCGCGCCTGACGACATCGGCGAAGATCAACACAGCGGCGAAAAGCGCACAGTGTGTCACAATCAGCCCGGCCACAACGGCATCGCCTCCGGTTAACGGCAGCCCCATCCGAATGAGGAGCGGGTAGAGCGGCAGAAATGCCATATTTGCGTACTCCTCCGGCGGGTACTGGTATCCCAGGGTCACAATGCTCAGGTACAACCGCGAATCCCACTGCGACCAGGCTGTGCCAATCACGTGATCGAACGGCACGTACACCGGAATGGACAATGCAGCCAGCGCTCTGGCGTCGCTGATGATCCACTGCGCCAGCGGAGAGAGCCAGGCGCTGGTCTGTAATGCGACCCACGCGACCACCCACAGCGTCACACGCCACGTGACCACCAGCAATGCAACCGCAACCAGGGTTCGCCGGACGAGCCAGGACGGCGGGCGCGCCGCCAGTGCGCCAAATGCCGCTGTGACCGCTCCTGCGACGCTCCAGAGAACCGGCGAGGCGCTCTGGCTGCGCAGCACCCAGACGACCCATACCGTTCCAATCGCTGCCAGCGCCAGAAGCGCCAGCGCCAGTCGATGGTCATCGACCAGCAGAGTAATGGCGATCCATGCGCTGCCAATCAGGACCAGCGCGATACCCAACATTTGGAGCGCAGGCAGCGCCCATCCCTTCGAACGTATCTCCAGATGGTCGAGCAACAACCCCAACTGACGGGTATCGCCTGGCGGCTGGAGCGTGGCGCTCGTCAGACGCACCGCCAGCGCGCCGCGGGCATCGGCTGGCGCTAGAAAGCGGAACACCCGTATCGGACCAACGTCGCCAATAGCAGCGTTGCGCCTGCCGATCTCGATGCCTGCCGGCAGGGGATCGTGCCCGCCAGGACCACCCATCCGCACCAGAACTTCATACATGCCAGCGCCGGCCATTGGCGCCAGAATGAGCGACTGCCCCTGAGAGTAGGCATACGACATGGCGGCGTTGTACTCCGAACCATACAGGCGGGAAATCGGGGCAGGCTGGCTGCCAATATCATACACGGCGCGCAGGGGCGACAGGTACAACACAACAATGGCAGCGATCGTCGCCATGCCTATCGCGATTGATCCTCGCACGAAGAACGCGCTTCGCCGGAGGAACTGCTGATCAATGACCATGAAGGAACCTTATCAGGGCCTCCCGCAGGTTCCATGGCGTTCGACAAAAGTTCGGCATCGCCCGGTCTAGCCCGCGCAGGCGGGCTTCGCTTTCCATAGCCCACGGCTTCAGTCGCCAGGCGGGCGAGTGGATAGCAGAGTATTTATTCCAATTTCATCAAACCGGCGGGAAGCGCCCCAATTTCACGACGGCGATTATAGCATCTGCGACCAGATGCGCAATGTGTTACAATCGAAGGTATGGACAGTATACGCCGAAACCGTCGTTCCCGATCGCCGGGCCGCGCACCGTTGCCGCCAGGCATGTTGCGACGCGGGCGCACCGTTGAGCCAGACATCCGGATGGGCAGCGTGCTGGCGCGCCTGTTACTGGCACTCCTGGCGCTGAGCGTCGTGATAGCGCTGGGGGTCGTCGGGGTGGCGTACAGCGCCTATAGCGATCTTGCCGCATCGCTCAAACCGCGCCTGGCAGCCATCGAGAACCGCGAGAGTTTTGAAACCACGCGGTTGTACGACCGCAATGGGCAACTCCTCTACGAGTTCTTTGGCGCCGGAAAACGCACCCGCGTATCGATCGACCAGGTTTCAACCTACCTGATCAGCGCTACGGTCGCCATCGAGGATCGCACGTTCTTCGAGAATCGCGGCGTCGATTATGTGGGCATCGCGCGCACGCTGCTGACCAGCCTCCAGGCAGGCGAGGAAACCGGCGGCGCTTCGACCATCACGCAGCAGTTGATCAAAAACGTCGTGCTGAGCGACGAGGAGCGCCGGTACGAAAACCGGTATCAGCGCAAGATCACCGAGATTATTCTGGCGCAGGAACTCTCGGAGCAGTACTCGAAGAGCGACATTCTCGAGTTGTATCTGAACGAGATCTACTACGGCAACCTGGCATATGGCATCGAAGCCGCATCCAACGTCTATTTCGGCATTCCGGCGAAGGACCTGAACCTGCCGCAGGCGGCGCTCCTGGCGGGGTTGCCGCAGTTGCCGAATGTCTACGATCCGTTCAACTATCTCGATGGTGGCGTGCTCAAAGGTGTGCGCCTGGAAGATGGCTGGCTCAGCCCATCATACCGCCTGCCGACCGGCGCCCCGCCGCCGAAGTGGCGGCAGGTCGCTGTGCTGCGGCAGATGGTGGACGAAGGGATTATCACCGACCAGGTCGCCCGTCGTGCAGCGGCGGTCGATCTCACCTTCGCCAGCCAGGACGTGCCGCTCAATGCGCCGCACTTCGTCTTCTACGTGCGCCGTCTGCTGGAGGAAGAGTACGGTCCGCAATTCGCCAATATGGGGCTGTCGGTCTACACGACCATCGACCTCGATCTCCAGCGGATGGCGCAGGAGAAGGCTGCTGAACGCATCCAGGAATTGGAAGAGCGCAATATTCACAACGCAGCGGTCGTCATTCTTCAGCCGAACACGGGCCAGATTCTGGCAATGGTCGGCAGCATCGATTACAACGCAACGATCCCGACAAAAACCCCCGGCGAAACGGGCAATGTGCTCGATGGGCAGGTCAATGTCACGGTGCGCGAGCGACAACCCGGATCGGCGCTCAAGCCCTTCACCTATCTGGCGGCAATGGAACGCGGCATGACGCCGGAGACGGTCATCTGGGACGTGCCGACGAAGTTCCCGCTGATCGCAGGCGAGTGGTACGAGCCGCAGAACTACAACGGCCGCTGGAACGGTCCGGTGCGAATGCGTGCGGCGCTCGCCAACTCACTGAACATGCCGGCGGTCAAGGCGCTGAAGTTTGCCGGCATCGATCAAACCATCGGGCTGCTGCGCCGCGCCGGTATCACCACGCTCCAGCGCGGCAGCGGGTTCTACGGGCTGGCGCTGACCCTGGGAGGCGGTGAAGTGACGCCGCTGGAATTGACCGCCGCCTACAACACCCTGGCAAGCGGCGGGCGCTACTATCCGCCGGTCGCCATTCTGAAGGTTGTCGATTCAAACGGACGGACGCTGCAGGAGTTCCGACCAACGCTCCGCCCGCAGACGCTCAATCCGGATCATGTCGCAATCATTACCGACATCTTGAGCGACGACACAGCGCGCGCGCCGGTCTGGGGGTTGAACAGCAAACTGAAACTCTCTCGTCCGGCGGCGGTCAAAACCGGCACCTCGAACGACTGGCGCGACGCCTGGGCCGTCGGATACACGCCGTATGCGACCGTCGGCGTGTGGACCGGCAACAACAACAATGAACCAACGAAGAAGGTCGAGAGTCTGACCGGCGGCGGTGTGATCTGGCACAATATTATGGAAGAATTGTTTGCCAATCCGAAGTTTCAGCGGCTGCTCGCCGAACCGTATCCCGATGGTCGTTTGCCGCTCGATTTTACAAAACCTTCGTGGCTGGTGCGTAAACCGATCTGCCCGCTGCCGGGACCCTACCACGTCTCGAGGGAGGAACTGTTTGCGCCGGATATGCTGCCCGCCGGCTCTGCGCAGGTTTCCGACACGGCGCAACTCTGCCGTGATGTGTTCACCGAAGTGCAGTTCGTGCGGTTGAGCGATGCTCCTATCGAGGCAACCAGTCTCATTACCGATACCGCGATTGCAGGGCAATGGTACTGCATCCCCGGCGACGGACAGGGCGCAGCGTCAGAACAGGTGACGACGATCCTGACCTGGAACGTGCCGCCGCCCGACCCCGATGAGCAGATCGTGTACCGATGGGAAGGGATGAGCGCTTCGATTGGCGACCGAACTGTCGCGCCGGTCATTGCCTCTGCCATTCCTGCGTGCACGGCAGATATGCTCATTCCCTACGCGCCGCCCACGCCGGGCGCAGTGCGCATGCCGGATCTGCGGCGCTTCGGCGAGAACCAGGCGAAGGAGCAACTGGCCGCGCTTGGCATTTTCAACGTCTATGTCGATTACCAGACGCGCGACCGCATTCCCGATGTGTTCGACGAATACACGCCGTATGCCGTCGTCAGCACGCTGCCTGCCCCCGGTGAGTGGATCGACCCGAAAATGACCGTTGTGCTCGGTGTGCGCGCGCCGTAATCACCTGCCTGTGACGATGCGCGCAGCAATGGCCGCAATCTTCGCGCCATAATCGACGCCAGGGCTGGCCCATCCCTGTCCCGTCGGGTTATGCACCTTGCCGAGTTGCTTGAGGATCGGCGCCGAGCCGCGCATGCGCGCTAGCAGCGGCCGGTAGCGCAGCGCGCGCTCGATGGCGGCGCGCTGCACCGGATTCTCTGCGCCAATTGGGAGCGCATACGCAAGCAATCGCCCGACATGCGCCGGTATTGCGTCATGCTCCCAGGTAGCGAAACTGACTCCCGCTTCCCACTGCTGCCGTTGGGGGTTGAATGCCCAACCAGCCGTATTCGGCGGCGGGGTTGTTTGCTTTTGACCGGTGACGCCGATCCCCGCCGGATTGCGCTGTGGGCGCGCCGCCCAGAAACTGGTCAGGTTGCCGGTTTCGTGGATCATCTGCGCCACCGCCAGCGTTGGGTCGATGCCGACCTCGGCGCACAAGCGCCAGTATGCCGGCACAATGACCGCCTCGATGTCGTGCGCGGTGTATTCGCCGTGCGGGCGCGCCAGGATGAAGGCTGCCAGTTGCGCGACGCTGGCGGTTGGTCTGCCAAGGATCGGCGTCTGTTCGGTAAACAAGGGCATGTCCTTATCGAGCGATCAATCAGATGTTGCACAATAATGACCCGTCTTGACCGTCCTGCGGCGGACGTTGGCTGAGCCTGTCGAAGCCAACGTCCGCCGCGCCACATCCTTGATTGTCCGTGTTTGACTTCACTGCAAAAAGCTGTCAACCACGAAGGTCACAAAGGGACACACAGGACATGCGCTTCATCTTTATCACCCTTCGTGTGCTTCGTGTCCCTGGTGGTGAAGCCTTCCATGACTTCACGGCAAAAAGCAACCACGAAGGTCGCCAAGGGACACAAAGGACATGCGCTTCATCTTTATCACCCTTCGTGCGCTTCGTGTCCCTGGTGGTGAAGGGGGTAGGCGAAGGCAGTGCCTTCGCCTACCCGGCTACCCGGCTTACCGGACGATCAGCGGCATCACTACCCGATACAGCGGCGATGCCGCCGGCGCCTGCGCCTTTGCCGGACCATACTGGTTGATCTGTCCGGTCGTTTCGATCTCCTCAAGCCAGTATGTGTACGATGTGTCCGTTTGCGCAGTTACGTCACGCCATTCATACGCCGCGCCGCTGCCGGGGCTGCCGCGCGCGCGGATGAGCGCTGGCGTCACGAGGACCGCGTCGTCGCTGCGCCCGGTAGCGCTGCGCAGCAGACGGAAGCCGGCAGTATCAAGTTCCAGCATGGTCCCCCAACGAACAATCAGCGTTCCGCCTTCCCAGCCAGCCGTAAAGTACTCAAGCACAATCGCCGTAGGAATGCCCTCGAAGAACCCGAAGTCGTAGGTGTGGTTGTTCGTTCCGGCAGCCGCATGATTATCATACGGAATGACGAACACCGCGTTATTCCCGACCGTCACGCCATCGGAGTCGCGGCTGTCGCCATTCGGGCTGTCGTCGTTGTTTGCGAATGTCAGCGTCAGGTTGTTCAACGGCTGTTGCTGATTCGGACCGGTAATGTTCGGAATGCGGATCTCGTATTCCGATGCGCCGCCTGGCGTGCCGGTGCGGGTGCGAATGCCGATCCCGCCGTCGTGGATGATATTGTCCTCGAGGTTGGCGTCCACCGGGTCTCTGCCACTGCGGAAGTAGTACGTCCCCTCGGCATCAGTTACCGCAACGCCAATCCGCTGACCATTGCGCCACAATTCAACCGTCACGCCGGGGATGGGCGGTTCATCCGGGTCCTGCACGCCATTGCGATTGGCATCGAGCCAGACGCGGTTCCCGATTTCGATCGGCGCCTGATCGCAAAACGTTTCCAGGTCGCCAAGTCCTGCCGATTTGCCGAATGTCGCTCGCCGCACCCGCGTGCCTGGCGGTGAACCGATCGGTTGATCCGTCCCGAAGATCGTATAGGCATTGATAAAGGCGCCGTTGGCGGCATTGAACCAGCGCAGACCGCCGGAGCGGACCTGACCTCCCTGTCCTGCCAGCAATGCATCATAAGCCGTGGTAATCACCTGGCGCTGACCATAATGCACCGCCATGCCGCCGATGGTCACTTCATCGTGGGCTGTGCCATACTCATCGCGGTTGTAGAACTCGCCATTTCCCGGACCCTGCCGGTTGTTCGTCGAGCCGCCGACTAGACCGCCAGGGCATGCGCCAGCGTTTTCCAGGCTATAGCCGGAAGGCGCTGCAGGGTCAACGCATACGCGCAGCAGATCACCGGCAGCCACGCCATCGTACTCGCCTGTGTCAGTCGCAATCGTGCTATAGTTGCGGTTGCCCAATTGCATGCCCGCGCGATCATTGAACGCAACCAGGATAGCGCCATCGACATCGAAATCGATTGCGGTCAGCATCGGTTGCGGGTATATCGTCTGTCCAAAGGGACCCTGACCGGGCAACGGCACAGGTGGTCCGATATCACTCCACTCATTGATCCAGGGCAGCCAGGCGGCAGACACCCGATTGCCAGGACCCGCGTTCGAAGCCCGACCACGCGGATAGTTGAGCAGGAATGAGAAGACCTCGGTGAAATTCCCTGCCGCTCCATTCGGATCGTGGCGATAGATATGCGCTGTCAGATCGGTCGTGTCGATGTTCTTCCCGGCGTAGGGGAGTTCTCCCGAACAGACACCGCCGACGTACACCTGACCGGCATACGCCTTGACTGCCCACGGACGAAACACGCCATCGCTGCACTCAGGCGCTGGCAGAGGATGGACAGTGATATCTGCGGCTGTCGGTGTAACTGGCGGAACGCCAATCCGAATCTCGAGCAGCGTTCGGGCGGTCAGGTTGACGACCCACAGCGTCTCTTCATCTTCCGAGAGCGAAATGCCGCCGATGCCAAGTTTGCCAATCGCGTCGAACGCTGCGGGATCGCGGCTCGGATCGGCTTCGTTGATGGCCAGGTCGCCAGGACTGCGCGGATCAGGACCGACTGCGACGCCGGACGGATACCCGGCGGTATTCAAGTCGATCAGCACAGCGGGAGCAACGACCCCATCGCGATCAATACGGTAGATAGCGCCAATGCCGCCTGCGCCAAAACCGACGTAGCGTTTCACGACCGCCGAAGCCAGCAGTGTTCGGCTGGAACGCTGATAGGCCAGCCCCCACGTCGCACCGACCTGCTGGCCGGTCGCAAGATACACATTATCGCCGGGACCGGTGGTGGCAGGGTCGAATGGAACTTGCACAATTGCGAATCGGCTCGCTGTCGAGCCGCCGCCCTGCGGGTCGCCGTTCGTATAGCAACTGGTAACGAGATCTGGTCCCTGCTGGCAATACTCTGCCGGATTGTGCAGCGCAAAATTGATATTCGACGAGTTGCCGTCCGGCACGAACTGAATGCTGGTGTTGTTGCTCGCGCCCTGGACTGCGGGACGCATATACGCGGGCCAGCCGCTGAACTCGATGCGGTACGGTCCTGTGCCGCCGGCATTGAGGGTGTAACTCCCAATCGCCGGCGTATTCAGCGCGGTACACTCCGCTATCGGGTTTCCAGGACCGAGGCAGAGTGTGGCAAAGCTCACCGTAACACCCACTGCCGCGCCTGACGAGTCATAAGCAGTGACCGCAATGCCGCCGACGCCGGGTTCGTTTTCGTCACGCACACCATCACCATCGAAATCACGGAACACATTGCCACTTATGACGCCAGCCGCCTGAACCCCGGCGGCCATTGGGAGAGCAGCCGCGATGAGCGCCATAATCAGCGCGCCGACCATCAGAGCCGGCGCGCGCCGTCCGGGGGGCAAAAAACGTTGCATGGTTCATCCTCCTGTGCGTTTACCGGGAGCGCGCGCGAACAGCCGGGGTTCGCGCATCAAATGGGAACGGATCGGCGAATGCGGGGTTGCGTAGCGACTCTTCGTCGGTCAGCGCCTCGAGAAATGCGATCAGGTCGCGGCGTTCATCGTCGCTCAACACAAACCCGGCGATCAGCGGGTGGCGCGCGGCGATGCGCTCTGGTTCAGCGCCGCCGCCCTGACGCCCGCCTGATTCGTAGAAACGAAGAACTGCATCGAGCGTGGGCAGACTTCCGTCGTGCATATAGGGCGCCGTCACCGCCACGTTCCGCAACGGCGGCACGCGGAACCGGTAGGCATCCGCCAGGTTCCCCGTCTGCTCCGCCAGACCGCGATCCGGGCTGCGACCAGCGCCTGTGGCGACATATGTCAGATCAGACCAGCGTGGCGGCGTGGCGCGCTCCGGCGGCGCAATGTCAACGTGGCAATGACCACACGCCAGCCCTGGCGAAAAGAAGAGCGCCAGACCGCGTTTCGCGCTGTCGCTCAGCGCAGCGTCTTCGCCATAGTAGACATATCGGTCATAAGGCGTGTTACGCGCAGCCAGCGAACGAACAAAGACCGCCAGCGCGTCGGTCATGCGTTGCCAGGTAAACGGATCGGCATCCGCAGGAAACGCAGCAGCAAATTGATGGAGATACGCCGGATCGGTTCGCAGCCGGTCAATCACCATGGTTTCATATCCTGCAACGCCCATCTCTGGCGGGTCGGCGGTAAAAAGTGCGCGCGCTATTTGTTGCTCCAGCCGCCGAATATCGGCATTCGCCCAGGTCAACACAGATAGTTCACCGCTGTTGAACAGTCCTGGCGCGTTCCGCCGCAACGGGACGCCGGTAGCGCCGATCGGAACAACCCGTCCATCACTGAACCCCAACTCCTGCCGGTGACAGGTGGCGCACGCAATCTGGCCATTCACTGACAGGCGCCGATCATAAAAGAGCCAGCGCCCCAGTTCGATCATCGCCTCTGGCGATCGGCCGGGTGCTGGCGTTTCGGCAGCAGGAACAAACCCTCGCACCACGGTGACGAGCGCCACAATGAATAGGGCGATGCCCAAGAGAAAAGCCAGGCGCATTGCAGCCTTTCTGAAAGTGCTTGAACCTTACATTGTAGTGAGCGTGGGCTGAGCCTGTCGAAGCCCACGCCAATCCATGTAGTGAGCGTGGGCTGAGCCTGTCGAAGCCCACGCCAATCACCACGTCGTTTTGCCCAAAAAGAGCGCCGCCACCCCTCGGCGTCTGTAAAACGCCGCTGATTGCTTTAGCCATGCGCCAGCGTTGCTACGACGTATGTGCATTTATGTATGGCTGGTCGTACTATCCTATCACGTGGAACGAGACAGATCAAATGTCAAAATCGTCAAAAAAGCGCTGCGTGTCTGACAGTTTTGTTCCTTATTCCGAAACGCTTGTAGGAAGATCAATCTAAACCCGGACACCCACGCTTGCACCTGTGGAACGGTTGGCGTTGGCTGAGCCTGTCGAAGCCACCGCCGATCCTTCACAACCCAGAAGAGGCGTTGGCTGAGCCTGTCGAAGCCGCCGCCGATCCTTCACAACCCAGAAGAGGCGTTGGCTGAGCCTGTCGAAGCCGCCGCCGATCCTTCACAACCCAGAAGAGGCGTTGGCTGAGCCTGTCGAAGCCACCGCCGATCCTTCACAACCCAGAAGAGGCGTTGGCTGAGCCTGTCGAAGCCACCGCCGATCACGAGATTGTCTCATATCCGGTTGATCTTCCTGTTAGGGTATACTTGTTGCACAGCAGTTTCAGCATGAAAGGCACACCTATGCGACTCGAACACATCGCCCTGAACGTTGCGGACCCCGATGCCATGGCGCAGTGGTACGTCACGCATCTGGGGATGCAGATTGTGCGTCATATTCCGACGCCCAACGCAATCTATTTTCTGTCCGACTCGGCGCAGCGCAGCGTGATCGAGATCTACCGCAACCCTGCTGCTCCCATTCCCGACTACGCCTCCCTGTCACCGCTAGCGCTGCACCTGGCATTCAACACAGATGACATGGAAGGCGATATTGCGCAGTTGGTCGCTGCGGGCGCAACCCACGTCTCACCCATCGAAACGACGCCCTCCAACGACCGGCTGACATTCCTGCGCGACCCGTGGCACGTTGCGATTCAGTTGGCGCAGCGGAATACGCCGCTCCTGCAACCGGCGCCGTAACCGTCATACCAGGAACGATCGCCAATGCCGCGACGACAACCGCAGAAACGACACCGGCTGCCGCCGGTCGAAGGCTTTGCGCGCCGGGCGCTGGCACTGCGCGCGATGCTCAACGACGACAGCGCCAGCGCTGGCGATCAGGCGCTCAAATTGCTCGAAGAGTATCTCGAACGCCTGGCGTATGGCTACGGCTATGTCGGCGACGGTAGTCTGGGGCGCTACGCAAACTTTCTCCGGGGACGAAATGCGCTCGATGAGGATATTATCGAGCGTATCGACGCCTACACCCAGGTGCGCAACTGTCTGGCGCATTCGTATGGGTTGCAGACCTCGCCTGACCTTGCCGCTGAACTGGTCGAGTTCATCGAGTTGCTCCTCAAGCGTGGCGCTCCGACAGCGGAAGATTTGATGACCCACGCCGTTCGCACCGTCGATTTGGGGGCGTCGCTGGCGCATGTACGCGACCTGATGATCCGCGGCGGCTATGGGCGGTTGCCGGTACTGCGCGATGATCGCCGGATAGTCGGATTGCTGACGGAGCGCGACCTGGTTGCCACCCAGGCGCTTGCTGAGCGGGCGCATCGGCGTTTCGACGAACTGACAGTTGCCGATGTGCTGCCGCCGGACGCTCGTGATCGCGTTGTGTGCGTGGCGCCCGACACGTCGCGCGAGGAGGTGGCGGAAGCGTTGACGCGCGGCGGAGTGATTGCCTGTCTGGTGACGCCGGACGGTTCGCCCGATGCCGCGCTGCTCGGCATCATCACCCATGCAGATTTGCTTTATCGGATGTAGGGACGCTTTCAGGGAAGGGAACCCAGGAGTCGCGCTCGGCGTCGTAGCCGTATCGCAGCACGACCTGTTGCTGCTCGGAGACGGCGCGCAGGTTGAACGCAAACGGCACGACGAAGAGGGTCATGTTCGTCTGATCGAAACTGATCCGCCGCACCCGCGGTTCGGCGAAATGCGCCAGACGATCGTCGATTTGCAGGTCGATCCGGAACTCGCCGGTGGCGTGGCCTTCGGCGTCCAGCGCCACTGAGCCGACTTCGGCGCTGCGCGCCAGCCCGACGTAGAGCCGCTTCCCGGCGCGCCCCTGAAACACTGCCAGCCCGATGGCATCGATACCGATCATTTCATCGCTGATCGCCCCGCTCGCCAGATCAACCCGCACGATCCGCCCCTGTTCCGCCTGCCGCGTCGAACCGGCGACGGTACTGACATACAGCGCGTGGGTATCACAGTCGTAGGTCATCCCCAGGATACCGAACGGATTGTCGCTCGAACCGGCCACTCCCGGCAGCGTGACAAACGGTTGCAATTCCGCAGTCTCGCTATCGATCCGGTAGACCACATTCAGGCTGCCGGGCGGATTGTCGCTGACGGCGGTGCGCGGCACGGCGGCAGTGTAGATATGCCCGTCGCGGTCAATGACGAATGGTCCCAGCGTCCCGGCGCCGTCCCACGACGGTTCCTGGTGAATGTCGCGCTGCGCCGGGTCGGCGGTGACCGGCACGCGCCCATCGAAGATGACCAGCCCTTTGTACATGCGCTCACTGGTGCTGATGCCGAGCCGGTCGGCATACCCCAGCCGCGCGGCGAAACGCGGGATGCCCCGGCAGCCGGTGACGCCGCCGATGACGGCTGGTGAGCGTGTGGTCGATGGCGCGATCGGCACGGCGTTCTCTGCACTGCGCGTCACCCACCATCCGACACTGGCGATCGCCAGCAATGCGACAACCCCTGCGACAAGCAACAGAAAGCCGCGTCCGGCGGAAGGCGGCGAGGCAGCGGGGCGCCTCGTTCCAGATGTGGCAGTGCGGCGGCGTTTCCCCATCATCCGCCTCCCAACGGCACAAACAGCGGTCCGGCGGCGCAGGGCCAGATGCGCGGCGTGAAGATGCCTTCGCTCAGAACAGAATCCGCCCAGCAGTATTCGGCGCCGGGCGTATCCGAGTTTTTCAGTTGCGGCACGTACCAGAGGACGAGCGGCGCCCGCTTGAGCGACTCCGGCGGCGCCAGGAAACGCTCCGGTCCCTGGCGTTCATCGGTATTGCAGCAGTCGCCGAGCGTCGGCAGGTCGCTTTCGCCCTCATCGCGGTCGGCATCGCCGCGCACGGCGTACAGGTAGGCGTTGTCGCCGCGCCCGCCATCGCCGAACTGCCCTCGTCCCGGCGCAATGTACCATCCGCGCCGGGCGACGTTCACAATCCGATATTGAAATCCCTCCGGCGTGTACGGCGTCACATCGCGTTGCACCTGCCATCCCTCGGTGGTCCAGTCGCGCCAGCCGGCGCCATCCCACTCGGAAAAGGTGTACTGGTCGTCTGCCAGAGCAATGCGCATCACCGGACGATACATCCCATCGTTGCCGCAGCCACGCCCTTCGCTCACGAACACGACGCGAAAACTGCCGTCCTGGTAGAACTCATAGCGCTGGCGATACGCATAGTTGCACGGCGTGGGCCAGAACTCGCTGCGGAAACGTTGCACCAGCGCGAACCCCGCAACGCCGCCTGGGGAACGAATCTCTTCGACCTGCGGACCATCCCACGTGACGACCGCCGCCGCCGAAAATGCCGGGCATCCCAGCGCATCGCTGTAGCCGAACCCTTCCTGCTGCGAATAACTGATGTGGACATCGACCAGTTTGGCGCTGCGCAACACCGGACTGTCGTTGAAGCGCACATCTTCGATGCGCAGCCCGTCAGTGCTGGTCAGCAGATAGCGCAACGACCAGCCATCGCGCTGCAGGTCGGTCTTTTGATCGCAGAAGCGCGCCGTCACCACATCGTCCTGGAGGCGTTGTTCGGTGACCGGACGACGACTCGACGCGCCCAGGTCGGTCCAGCGCAGCCCGATAATCGTATAGTCGACCAGATCGACGATCACCCACAGCGCGCGGTCGCCCCAGACGAAGATCGGCGCGGTGCAGAGGTGGCGCGAGCGTTCGCAGGCGGTCGCCTGGAACTGCACCTTCATCTGCGGCTGCTGGATCATGCGCTCGTCTGGCGGCAGATCGAGTTCTTCGCGCACCTCAGGGGCTGCCAGCGCAATCTGCGCTGCGAGATCGAGCAGGTGGCGCGGCACGACCGTCGGCTGCGTGTCGTCGAGCGTCGCCACGCGATAGACGCGCTGCGCCTGCGGCTCGACGATCACAATCACCGTGCGGTTGCGTGCATAGTCGTAGAGTTCGACGCGATAGCAGGCGCGGTTGCGGCACGCATCACCCGCCAGGGCGTCATCCGCCGGACCGAGCGGATAGATGCCGAACACCTCAGCGCGCACCAGGCGACCGTCGGCGGTGGAAAGCGCCTGGCGCACCCGCTCGTCGGCGACGGCGAGTTGCCATGCCGCCTGTTGTGCCGCATCGAGACCTTCGAGCAGCATTAGCGGTTCACCGCGCCCAAGCGCCTGTTCGACCTGCGCCAGGCGCGCTGCCAGGAGCGGCGCCACATCCGGCGGCGGCGTGGCGCGTAGCGCCAGGCGTCCCGGATCGGCGGGCGGCGTGATTGGACGGACGACCGGCGTGCGGACGTTCGTAGATGTGGGTGAAGGCGGCGTAGCGGGCTGGCTGCACGCCGCGAGAAGAACAATCATGAAGAGTGCAGGAAGGGATTGTCTCATCAGGAAACCGTCAGCATGCACACCTGGCGTCGCGTGTTCCATGGTACCACGAGTTGTGGCGGGGTGGAGCACGGAAGGCTCATTGAACGTCGGGTAGGCGAAGGCATTGCCTTCGCCTGCCCAATTGACTTCTTCGGATACGCTCGCAGATGGAGCGTTGTGCAGGTGAGAGGTGGGATGGACCAGAGCGCCGCTGCGCCTGTACGCACATCGCAACGCTGTTCGCCGCTCGTCTCTCTCCCTGGAGAAGAGAATGATAACCACATTTATACAATTTTGATAAAAGATTATTCATCTTATCAATATGTAAAACGAATATGGAAGGTTTTTCTTGCAAAAACGGTAAAAACATCCCTGGTTCTCTGACATTATGTTCATGAATTCAGGAGTCGAGCGCATACAAAACGTATACAAAGGCTCATAAATGCACCACTTATCGCTACAGCGCTCCTTATTTTGACTGGGATTTTACACATCGATGACTTCAGATGACAAAAACTTCACGATTGGAGTGAGATGCCGCAAGAGGTTCTTTATCTTCTCCTGCTACAGTGATACACGAAGACCTACAACGCTCTTCCCACATCGAGCACGACATCATTCCCTCTCTTGGTACATCTATCACGTACCAGCCAGGCATCCAGTGCAGGCGATTGTGCGCCTGAAGGATCGACACGGGATCGTGCGATCCTGGGGGTTACTATTGTCTGGTTTATGCACTATTCCCTCGTCACTGCGCAGAACGGGGCAAGGGCAGCATGCTGACGTTCACCCGTCAGTAATATGTGATGCCAGCCCTGATAGCAGCGTCGAGTTGGGAGGAGAGCGGCAATGGATGGACGATTTGTGCGGCGGCTGCTGCGACGGCAGTGGCGCGCCGTTGTTGCAGGCAGCGGACTCGTCGGGCTGCTTGCGCTGATCATCAGTGTGCTTCAGACGCCCGTGTATCAGGCATCAACCACGTTGCTGGTCAATCAGGGACGAGGAGTCGCGGCGCCGACCTACGAGTCGGTGCTGATGAGCCAGCAATTGACGCGCACATACGCAGAACTTCTGAAGAAACGACCGCTGTACGAGATGGTCATCGCCAACCTCAAACTGGATGCGTCTCCCGACCATCTGATGCGGAATGTGCGGGTTTCGACCATTCGTGATACGCAACTCATTGTGGTGACGGCATATGATCGTTCGCCGCAACGCGCTGCCAGTATCGCCAATGAACTGGTGCGGCTCCTGCGTGAACAAGATCGTCAGTTACTGACGGGCGCGTATGTGAGTGGCGAGCGTGGATTGAGCGTCGTAGAGCCGGCCCAACCCGATCTGGTCCCGGCACGTCCGAAGGTAGTGCGCAACACGCTGCTGGGGCTGTTCTTCGGATTGCTCGGCATAGCCGGCGTCGCGCTGGTGCGCGAGTATGTCGATGAGTCGATCAAAGATGGCTACGAAGCCGCACAGGCGGTCGGCGCGCCTGTCCTGGCGGTCGTTGGCGCTTGAACAGCGGCAGGCAACGCGCAACGACAGGTGGTTGACGATGGAGATAGCGCAAACGCAGAATCCTACCGGATGCTTGCAGTGCGCACGCGCAGCGTCCTGGCTGACAACCCGGTGCGTTCGTTGTTGGTGACGAGTGCGGAACCGCTGGCAGACACCCAGGATGTCGCCGTGCATCTGGCTGTGGTCTACGCGCAGCTTGGTCAGCGCGTCGTGCTGGTCGACGGCAATCTGCGTCAGCCGGCGCTGCACTCCTGGTTCGATCTGCATGGGGACGCCGGTTTGCATGATGTGCTCACATGCGCCCAAAACCTGCCTGTCTATCGTTACCTGCAACCGACGTCGGTCGCTCACTTGATGCTGCTCCCTGGCGGCAAACCGGCAATGCATCCCCTGACCCTCGTCAATACGCCGCGCCTGAGCGAGAGCATCAGCGCACTGTGCCAGCATGCCGACCTGATTATCGTTGCTGCTCCGACGCTGCTGAACGCTGCGGAGACCCTGATCCTGGCGCAGCGGACAGACGCGACGCTCCTTGTAGTGCGTGCTGAGACGACCGCCTGCACCGCTGCCGCCGCAGCGCGCGCCATCCTGGACCAGTCACACATCTGGCTGGCCGGTGTCGTATTGACCGGCGTGCCAGACGATGATCGCACCTCGTTCGCACATGCTCCTGCGCCCAAGGCGACGTTGCCGGCAGTATCCCGGAAACGTCGGCGTCTGGCGCCGACCAAAGGTGAAGAAGAACGTTATCGCCTCTCGATACCGGCAGCATCGGCTGTTTCATCCCGACCCTCCGACCAGTAACCCGTTGCGGATGTCACCGAAGAGTTGACATTAGAGACATCGGCGTCAGATCGAAGGTACGTCTTCGACTCACCAAGAGGGAGGTGGGAGATGTCTGTTCCTGTGCACAAAATCGTCATCGGCGCGCTGGCAGCGATTCTTCTGACAGGCGGCGCGTTGATGGCATACCATCGTGTCGCTCCGCCATTGACCGCAGAGGCGTCAACGGAGAGCACAGCGCCGCCAGTTGCCGCACCGGCGACGCAACCGATTCTTGCGAACGGCATTGTAGCGCCTGCCAGCCACGTTGATCTCCGTTTCGCAATTGGCGGAATTGTGCGTGAGGTGCTGGTACGCGAAGGCGATGTGGTCAAGGCTGGCGATCCCTTGTTGCACCTGGATACGAGTGAACTGGATCTGCGCGTTGCGCAGGCGCGCGCCCAACTGGCAGCGGCGCAGGCAAGTTATGAACTGTTGATGAGCACCGCCATGCCTGCCGATATTCAGCGCGCGCAGGCGAACCTGGCGCGCGCGCAGGCGCGATTGCGTGAAGTGAGCGGCGCCGTGACCCCGCACGCCAGAGCGGCAGCGCAGGCGCGCCTCGAAGCGGCGCGCGCCGCGCTTGCGCGCCTGGAAGCGGGACCCAATCCGGCAGAAGTGCGCGCATTGCGCGCCGAACTGCGCCAGGCGGAAGCGGATCTCCAGACGACCCGCGATCGTCTGTCGCTCGAAAAGACGACGCTGCGCTTGCAGATGGAACAGGCTGCCAATCTGCTGCGCGACCGTCAAACCGAGTATGCCCGCATTCGTGATGAAAACCAGGCGCGCACCGAACCGCTGACCGCCGAGCAGCGCACCCGGGAGACCACCGCGCGACTGGCAATGGACAGCGCCGAGAAAGCGCTCGAACAGACGCGGGTAGCGTATGAGACGGCGCTACAGGCGGAGCGCACCGGCATTGCCGCCGCAGAAGCGCGCGTTGATGCCGCCAAAGCGCGGCTTGAGCGCGCACTCACCGGCGCCGACCCGGATCAACTCGCTGCGGCGCGCGCTGCCGTCGCACAGGCGGAGGATGACCTGGCGCGCCTCCAGGGTGAACAGCGCGCCGGCGCCATCGAGTCGGCTCAGGCGGAGGTTGCGATCGCCGAAGCCGAACTGGAGCGATTGCTGGCGGGGGTGCGACCGGCGGAAGCCGCCATGGCGCGTGCGCGCATCGAAGAAGCGCAGACGGCGCTCGAACAGGCGGAACTCGCACTCGAACGCGCAATTCTGCGCGCGCCGATTGCAGGGGTCGTCGCATCGCTCAATGTCAAAGCCGGTGAAATCGCAGATCCGCAGCTTGTTGCAGTACGTCTGGCGGATGTGCGCACCTGGCGCATCGAAACCACCAACCTGAGTGAACTGAGTGTCACCCGCCTGCGCGCAGGCGATTCCGCGATCATCCGGCTCAACTCACTGCCCGACCTCGAAATCCCTGGCAAAGTGACCGACATCAGGCTGCTGGGAACCGGTCAGGATGGCGATGTCACGCTGTATACCGTCATCATCACCCCGGATCGGATGGATACGCGTCTGCGCTGGAATATGACGGCGCAGGTGCAGATTACTCCCGGTCATTGAGTGTTGCCGAACAGAGGAGTGCGATCCGATGTCCAGATTGCGCCTGAAAGCGGGTATCCGGTGGACGCTGGGACTGTCGCTGATGCTGGTGTCGCTCTCCTTTTGCGGCTCTGGCAAACCGTTCTCATCAGAGTCCACAACACTGCCGGTGAGTATGCCTGGCGGGACAGCGGCAAGCGCGACGCCTGCTCCTGTCGTTCCGCCAACCACGACGCCGGCAGATGCCGCCGACTCTGCGACAGATGTCTCGGAACAGATCACGCTGCGCACACAGGACGGGCTGACACTCGTTTTTGATCGGCAGACGGGCAGGTTTGTGCGCCTGGACGTGCAGGATCGCACATTCCCGCTCGCCACAGGCGACGATCTGGCGGTGTATCTGTTCGATCCGCGCGGAAACCCGCTGTTGAACCCCCGGAGCGCCAGCATTGCGCACATCGAACGGACGGACAACAAACTCACCATAATCCGCGAAGATCGTGCCATGGGCGTCCAGACGACCGAACGATGGGTTGAGTATGCCAATCGCATCGATCTTGAGACCACAATCGTCAATACCATCCCTTCATTAACATCTCGCGCTATCGAGGCGTGTCTACAGATACCCATCGATTTGACCAACACATACTGGCGCCACCATTTCGATGCGCGGGAACGTATTGTTCCACGCAGTGAACCATATCAAACGACGCTTCAGAAACTGATTGATATCGGAACGTTCGATGATGGCAGTTTCCATCTCAAAACCGATCTGGACATCAATCTGAATGGTCTCAACCTGATAGGAGATGATCAGTTCGGGCTTGCGCTTTCAATTAACCCGGAACGCCCTGCAGCGTACTATGTGCGTTACGATACGCAGCGTCACTCCTACGATGCATGTTTCCATCTAGGCATTTACAACGAGCACATTCGCTTCCAAAACACGGTTTCCTTTGCGCTCTCGCTTTTTGTGCCGGATGAACCGGCTTGGGGACTGCGTTCGGCATATGCAAAATACGTGACCATCTACCCGCAGGCGCATGCAGGCAGGCTGCCGCGCAAAACAACCATGGTCGTGCTGGAGGAATACGACTACCGCGTCTTTCCCAACCCTTCCGATTACCGGATCGGCGCCGTCTGGGGACGGTACAAGGCGCAGAACCGCCGTTTCGGCGTCGATGACCTGGTCTACATCTGGCCCCATGGCTACTACGACCGCGGAATGCGCCTGAAAGCGTCGCCGTCGTCCGCCGGAAGCGTTCAAACGTGGGAAGCGGATATTGCCGCCTGTTTCGCGCTGTACGAAGACATCGAACGCGGACGGCAGCCGTTTGCTGAAACCTGCACCGGATCATATCCATTTGCGACCTGTACCAGGCAGTGAAGCAGCGGGCAGATGTATGGTCCGCTGCTCGAACGTCAGCAAGACAGCGGCTGGCGGCGCGTCGAAGCGTATCAGATGACCGTCAGCAACGGACCGAACTTCCTGATCGGCACATTTCACCTGCCTGCGCCATTTGCGGCATCGCTGCTGCAGGACGCCGACGGACGCTGGCTCAATGCAGTGAGTTTCGCCTCCATGCTCACGGAAGTTCCCTGGGAGCCGGGATTTCGCCGTTGCATCTTTGACGGCATCAACCCCGATCCCGGCATCGATGCGGCGCTGTCGAACGAACCGCGCACCACGCCTGCTCCCACGATGGTGCGCAATTTTGGCGAGTTGAATCTGGAAATCGTCAAGCGCGCCAATGGTCTCTACGGAGCGGCATATCTCGATACGCATCCAGAAGAAGGAACAACACTGTACCACGGCGTCGCTGTTGACACCGTCGGAGTGTACTTGCGCCCGGATTTCAATCCGCGCGCGCTGCGCGTCGCGTCGCTGCCGCTCAGTTACGACCGGGCGACCGGGCGGGTCGTGGCGCTCGAGCATCTGACGACGCTGGCGTTTCTCCGCGCATTGCGCGCCTCACTGCCATCCGATGCGCCCATTGCATCGAGCGGTGCGCCGATCGGTGGGATTTTGTACCAGGAAGCCGATTACATCGTCGAAGAGTTCGTCAAAATCGAACGCGCCGGACGGTGGATTGATGAGTTGTATGACGAGACATTACCGAATAAAGTGCGTCTGATCAACCGGATCCGGATGGGAGCGAATAAGCGACCGATCACGTTTGCCGTCCGTTTTGAGCGCACAACGGACGAAGACGCTTTTATCGATCAGATTCGACGCTATCTTCCTCTTTACACGGCAAAAGGCATCTATATCAATATTGATCGGTATGGCGCCAACCCAGAGCATTATTTCTGGAACGATCCCCCCAGTCAACGCGTCTTGAGGGAGTATCAACGCCACCTGCATCTGGTGCATACATTGAATGTCGCCGGCTGGCAACCTGTTCCATATGCGACTGCTGCCGATGGCATTCTGGTTGAGCGGTTCGGTAAAGATTATCTGACAATGTACAACACGGCTGAAACCTCGACTTTGACCAGATTGAACGTGAACTGGCGCGCTATTGGGTTTGATAAAGCGCCATACTGGATCATAGACGCAGAAACCGGCGCTGAACTTCCGTTCAACGTCTCAGGTGATTATCTGGTCCTTGATCCTTTGACAATTGATGGTCTCGCGGCACGCATCGTCAGAATTGACCCGCCACGCTGGACGGTCCTGTTGCCGATGGTTGTTGCGATATAGGCGAATTATTCGCAGAAAACGGAACATATATGCCTGTAGATCGTTACAATCAGCCGTTCGCACGTCTCTCATTGCGCGCCAATTTTTCCTGGACATTTGTCGGAAATGTGGTGTATGCCGCGTGTCAGTGGGGCATGCTCATGGCGCTGGCGAAACTTGGCTCACCGGCAACGGTTGGCATGTTTGCGCTCGGTCTGGCGATTACGGCGCCGGTGTTTATGTTCTCGAACCTGCACCTGCGCACTATTCAGGCGACGGATGCGCAGCAGCAGTATCAGTTTCGCGATTATCTCGGCGTTCGCCTGGCGACGACGACGCTGGCGTTGCTGGCGGTTGTGGTCATCACGCTGACCGTCGGGTACCCGTGGGAGACGGGCGCAGTGGTTGTTGCAATCGGATGCGCGAAGGCGTGCGAGTCGATCAGCGACATTTTCTACGGTCTGCTCCAGCGCCTCGAGCGCATGGACCGGATTGCTGTGGGGATGATGCTGAAAGGCGTTGTCTCACTGATCGTGCTGGCAGTCGGCGTCTATCTGAGCGGATCGGTAGTGTGGGGTGTGGTCGGAATGACCGGCGCGTGGGCGGCGGTGCTGACGTTCTACGACGCGCCGCAGGGTTTGTACGCATTGCGGCGCTCTCCGGCGCGCCATACGTCGTCGGCGCTCCCCGAACGTATGGCAATCGCCGCGCGTCTGGCGTGGATGGCGCTACCGCTCGGCATCGGGATTTTGCTGGTGTCGCTCAGCACAGCAATTCCGCGCTACTTCGTCGAGCGGGTGCTGGGTGCGGCGAGTCTGGGCATCTTCGCCGCCATCGCCTACATTCAGGTAGCCGGCACGACGGTCATCAGCGCGCTCGCTGCGGCTGCCAATCCACGTCTGGCGCAGCACTACGCTCGTGGCGATGCACGTGCGTTTCGCGCCCTGCTGCACAAACTCGTGGCCATTGCGCTGACGCTGGGCGGCGCCGGCGCGCTGGTCGCATGGCTGATTGGCGGCTGGATTCTGACCCTGATCTATGGACCAGAGTACGGCGCGCACAACCATATCTTCGTGCTGGTCATGATTGCAGCCGGTATCGGCTACGTCGGCTGGTTCGTCGGCGATGCGATGACGGCGGTACGGTGTTTGCGTGCACAGGCGCTGCTCTTTCTGACAATGACAATCGCAACAATCGGCGCCTGCGCCTGGCTGATCCCGCTGTTCGGTCTGACCGGCGCGGCGCTGGCGACTATGGTCACATCGGTGATCCATGCTGCTGGCGGCTGGCTCATCGTTGAGCACACATTGCGCGCGCTGCCGTCAACGAGAGCAACGGCGGACGCGGACGAAGCGACGTTGACAAGGCGTGTTTCCTTCAACCGATGAGATGGTGAGCATGACCATGACCGTGATGAGATCCAACCTGAGAGTGCAACATCGCGCAGGGGCGATGTCGGGGCGCGACATCGAGAGCCTGGTCTTGTCTGTGTACGCCTGCGCGCTGACGCTGACCGTCTTCGTGGCGCTGTCGGATCAATTCTGGCACTGGTTCGTCGCGCCGGTTGCGATGTCGGGCATCCTCATCGGCATCGATACCGTGGATTGGATGCGGGGGCGGGTTGACCTGTTCGATCCAATCGGTCTTTCCGGCGCATTCGGCTGGTTTTTCTTCTTCTTTGCGCCGTTGCTGACTGTCGCCGCTGGCTACTGGCTGATCTACGTCGAACCTCCCGCCGAACGACGCGACTGGCTGGGCTGGATGGCGCTCCTGAATCTGCTGGGATTGATCGTCTATCGCGGCGTGCGTCTGATCTACTTCCAGCGGGAACGGCGGATTGCGACGTTCTGGAATATTGATCGCAAACGATTTTATGTCCTGGGCGCCGCGGCGCTTGTCGTGACCGCTTTCCTGCAAATCTACGTCTATAGCAGCCTGGGAGGCATTCAGGGGTTTATCGAAGCAGCCACCGATCAGCGCGCCATCCGCCAGAATCTTCAGGGTTTCGGACAAGTGTTCATGATTTCAGAGAGTTTCCCAATTATTGCGCTGATGATGTTTGTCGTGTATGCAAGCAACCAGAAGTCGCCGTCATATCGTTCATGGCTGGTCCTCGGAATTGTACTGCTGATCTACTTTGCACTGAAGATTTTCTTTGGAGGATTACGTGGAAGTCGCAATAACACAATCTGGGGGTTGTTCTGGGCATTGGGACTTGTTCACTTCTGGATTCGACCAATAACGCGCAAAGTCGCGCTCATCGGATTGATCTTTCTTATTACATTTATGTATGTCTATGGGTTTTATAAGAATGCTGGTCTTGACGTGATGCGTCTGATTGAAAATCCGACCGCACGTGTCGAACTGGAGCGCGAAACTCGTCGTGATCTTCCCACGCTGCTGCTCGGCGATCTGGGGCGCAGCGATGTGCAGGCATTCCTGCTCTATCAACTGGCGCGCCCTGATAGCGACTATGAGTATGCCCTTGGTCGCACGTATATTGCCGCATTTGCGGTATTCATCCCGCGATCATTGATCGAACGCATGCCAAGTAAGACGCTGGAAGGCACCGAGGCGCTGTATGGCAAAGGTTCGTACATTCCGATCGATTTCGAAGCGTCACAACTCTATGGTATTGCCGGTGAAGCGATGCTCAACTTCGGCTTTCTTGCCGCACCGGTGTCGTTCATCATCTTTGGGCTGGCGAACTGTTCGGTGCGACGCTGGCTCTCAGGGTTGGCGCCGGGTGATGCGCGGTTGCTCTTCTTTCCGTTTCTGTCACTCTTCTGCTTCTATATGC
Organism: Roseiflexus sp.; assembly: GCF_057785375.1. Taxonomy (NCBI): domain Bacteria; kingdom Bacillati; phylum Chloroflexota; class Chloroflexia; order Chloroflexales; family Roseiflexaceae; genus Roseiflexus; species Roseiflexus sp. The sequence goes on along the minus strand of NZ_JBYNRX010000040.1, from coordinate 27,990 downwards.
TCGCCTGCGACCTGGAAAACATTGTGTTCGACGTCATCAAGAACGTGGTGACGCCGCTTGCCATAACCGTGCTGTCGTTGTCGTCAGTTTCGCGCCTGCCCGCTTCCGGGCAATAGACTGGAGCAAGAGGAACATATGCGCGTTATCGTGTCGCTCGAACACCACTTTGATCGCACGCCAGACGGCGTGGTATGGACGCAGACGCAGTTTCCCTATCGCTTCTGGCAGCGCTATCTGGAGGTCTTCGATCAGGTGCGCGTCGTCGCGCGGGTGCGCAACGCGCCACGGGCAGCGCCCGACTGGCAGCGCGCCGATGGTCGGCATGTCTCCTTTGCCGCAATCCCGGAGTATCTGGGCCCGCGTCAGTATCTGATGCGCTTCCGGCAGATACGCGCAGCGGCACGCAGTGCGATAGGCGCGGATGATGCGGTCATTCTGCGCGTCAGTTCGCAGATCGCCAGCCTGCTCTATCCCTTGCTGCGGCGTGACGGTCGTCCGTATGGCGTCGAGGTGGTCAGCGACCCCTACGATGTATTTGCGCCTGGTTCGGTTCGGCACCCGTTGCGCCCGTTCTTCCGCTGGCTCTTTCCACGCCGGCTACGGCAGCACTGCGCCGGTGCGGTCGCCGCGTGCTATGTCACCGAACAGGCGTTACAGCGACGATACCCATGCCCGTCATTTTCGGTGGCGGCGTCGGATGTGGAACTGCCCGATGAGGCAATCGTTCCGGCGCCGCGTTCGTTGCGCGCTTCTGGCGCCGCCTGTCGCCTGATCTTCGTTGGGACGCTGGGGCAGCTGTACAAGGCGCCGGATGTGTTGATCGACGCCGTTGCGCTGTGCGTGCGCGACGGCGTTGATCTGACGCTTACTCTGCTCGGCGATGGCAAACATCGTGTGGAGCTGGAAGCGCGCGCCCACGCGCTGGGCATTGCAGACCGGGTGACCTTTCGCGGACAGGTGACGGCCGGCACGGCGGTGCGCGCCGAACTCGACGCGGCGGACCTGTTCGTCCTGCCGTCGCGTCAGGAAGGCATGCCACGCGCCATGATCGAGGCGATGGTGCGCGCGCTTCCATGCATTGGCTCGACGGTCGGCGGCATCCCCGAACTGTTGCCGCCGGAAGACCTTGCGCCCCCCGGCGATGTCGCTGCACTGGCACAGGTCATCCGCGAGATGGTCGCCAGCCCGGAGCGGATGGCGCACGCCTCGGCGCGCAACCTCGAACGCGCACGGGCATTCGCCGAGTCGCGGTTGCGCGCGCAACGACTGGCGTTCTTCCAGCGTGTGCGTGAGCAGACCGAAGCCTGGATCGCTCATCGCCGCGCATCGACCGGATGGCAGGCGCGGCGTCGCGCGCTGCCGTAATGCGCACGTTGATATTCATCACACAAGGTGACCTATGTCACGTCTCTTGATCGTGACAACTGTTCCGGCAACGCTCTCAGCATTTCTGCTGCCATTTGCGCGACACTACCGCGCCTGCGGCTGGCGGGTCGATGCCATGACGCGCAATGAAACGATCGACGCTGAGACGCGCACAGCGTTCGATCACATCTGGACGCTTCCCTGGTCGCGCCAGCCATTCAGCCCGGTGAACCTGATCGGAACGCCGCGCCGCATCCGACGCATCGTCGAGGGTGAGCAGTACGACATCGTCCACGTGCATACCGCGGTCGCAGCGTTTGTCACGCGCTATGCGCTGCGCACCGTCCGTCGGCGCACCGGCGTTCGGGTGATCTACACGGCACACGGCTTCAACTTCGACCGGGGGATGCCATGGCACAAGAATCTTGCCTTCCTGGCGCTGGAAAAATGCGCAAGCGCCTGGATGGACTACCAGGTGGTGATCAACCGCACCGATGAACAGGCGGCTCTTCGCTACCGTCTCGCACCGCCGGAGCGCGTCTGGTATATGCCCGGCATTGGCGTCGATCTCACCCGCTACTGTCCCGATGGCGTCGCCGAGACGGATGTGGCGGCGCTGCGCCAGCGCCTGGGTATCGCGCCCAACGAGGCGCTGTTCCTGATGATTGCCGAGTTCATCCCGCGCAAGCGTCACACCGATGCGTTGCGTGCATTTGCGCAGCTGGGGCGGCAAGACGCCCATCTGGCGCTGGCGGGAGACGGACCGCTGCTGGACCCGATGCGACGCCTGGCGAACGACCTGGGGATTGCCGAACGAACCCATTTCCTCGGCTACCGACGGGATATTCCGGCGTTGTTGCGGGCGGCGACGGCGCTCGTGCTGCCATCGCAGCAGGAGGGATTGCCTCGCAGCATTCTGGAGGCGCTGGCGCTTGGCGTGCCGGTGATCGGTTCCGACATTCGCGGCGTGCGCGATCTGCTGGCGGATGGCGCCGGTCTGCTTGTGCCGGTTGGCGACGTTGCATGGCTGGCGCGCGCGATGAGACGACTTATCGATGAAAAAGCAGCAGCGCGCGCAATGGCGCAACGTGGATTGGAGCAGGTGAAGCGGTACGACTTGCGGCGCATCATTGCGCTGCACGACCAATTATATGCGGCGGCGTTGAGCGAGCGACATGCCCTGACGCCAACAGTCTAGAGGAGGACCGCTGATGTATCGCAGATACGGCAAACGCGCATTGGACCTGATTCTCGTGGTTCCGGCATTGATCCTGCTCGCGCCGGCAATGGCAATCCTTGCCCTGCTGATCCGGCTCAGGATGGGATCGCCGGTGTTGTTTGTCCAGGAGCGGGCCGGAAAGGACGGGAAGCCATTCAGGCTCTATAAGTTTCGCAGCATGACCAATGCGCGCGATGCGCAGGGCAACCTGCTGCCCGACGAGCAACGCCTGACGCCGTTCGGCAAGTTCCTACGCAGCGCCAGTCTGGATGAACTGCCGCAGTTGTTCAACGTCCTGCGCGGCGAGATGAGCCTGGTCGGACCGCGACCGCTGCTGATGAGATATATCGACCGGTATACGCCAGAGCAGCGCCGACGTCTCGATGCGCTGCCTGGTGTCACATGCCAGGCAGTGCTTCACGGGCGCAGTAATCAGACGTGGGACGAAATCCTGGCGCACGATGTCTGGTATGTCGATCATATCAGCCTCTGGACCGATCTGCGCATCCTGGTTGGCACGGTGCGGGTGGTGCTGACCCGCGAGGGGGTCGAGCGCAGCGCAAATGGGCAGGTTCCCGAATTTCTTGGTGTGCTGGCTCAAACGCAGGGCGCCGCTCCTGAAGCGCGCCGCGTCGGGCAATCATAGGGACGTGAGGTGGGTATGCGTATCACGCTCATCCGGTCTGCTCAGGAATCTGAAGCAGTGTTCGATGCAGTCGAACGTCTGTTTTGCAGCACGTTTGGTTATCGCCCGGACAGGAGTGCATGGTCGCAATTCTACTTCGCCAATCCGTATGGCGATGCCATTGTGGCATTGGGCTGGAACAGCGATCAACTGGTCGGGCATCACGCCCTCGTGCCGCATGTGCTGACGGACAGCAATGGGCAGTGCTACCGGTATTACCTGGCGATGAGTCTCATGCTCCACCCGGATCATCGCGGCTTTCCCGCCTTTTATCGGCTGGTCGCGGCGACGACCGAGGCGGCGCGGGCGGAGGGTGCGCCGTTTATTCTCGGGTTTCCGAACAAGAACTCGTATGCGCTCTTTCAGCGCGCGTTCGGATGGAAGACGTTGATCGAAACCGAGTTGTACAACTGGCGCCCGACAGCGCCGGTCGATCCACCGCACAGCATCGTTGCATTGCCGCATCTGCGCCTGACCGATGAGATAGGACCGCCACGCGATGAGACATACCGACAGTGGCGCAGCCTGACGCGCCCCTACCATGCCGAACTGGTCAACAGGCGGCTTGCCGTCATCTACAAAATCGAGCGCAACGACACGCTCACCGTGCTCGACATCCTGACCGATTGCCCAGAGGCGGCAGCGAACGACCTGGGGGCATTGGCAGCATATGCGGGCGTACAACAGGTGCGTATCACCGGTGTGCACGCCCGGATGATCGGTCTCGAACCGGCGGGTATGGAGCGCCACACCGATTACCGCTTGCGCATGTGCTATGCGCCGTTGACGGATCACCCGCCGTCGATGCGTTTCAGTCTACTCTTGAGCGATGTGTTCTGAAAGGGAGAAAAGGAGTTCCGGTATGAATGTTCTGGTGGTGGCGGCGCATCCTGACGACGAAGTGCTTGGATGTGGCGGGGTTACGGCGCGTCACGTCGCGCAGGGCGACCCGGTCTACGCACTGATCGCCACTCGCGGCATGCCGGAAATGTTTCCGCCGGAGCGGGACGAAGCGGATCGCCAGGATTCGCGGACAGCGCATCAACTGCTTGGCGGTTCGGACATCTTCTTCCTCGACTTTCCTGCGCCACAACTGGATATGGTGCCAGGGCACAAACTGGCGGACGCGATCCGCGAGGTGATCTTCGCTGTGCGCGCCGACGTGGTCTATGCGCCGTTTGGCGGCGATCTGCACGGCGATCACAAAGCCGTCTATCTGGCAACGCTGGTCGCGGCGCGCCCGATCAATGGGTGCCCGGCGCGGCGGCTGCTCTGCTACGAAACCCTCTCTGAGACCGATTGGGCGTCGCCAATCGAGGAGAGCGCCTTCAAGCCTACCGTTTTTGTGGACATCAGTGATGTGCTGGAGCGTAAATTGCAGGCGCTTGCCTGCTTTCGCAACGAACTCAAACAGCCGCCGCATCCCCGCTCGTTGCGTGCGGTCGAGGCGCTGGCGCGGGTGCGCGGCAGCACTGCCGGTCTGATGGCGGCAGAGGCGTTCATGCTGGTTCGCGAGATTATCAGTTGAAGGAGGACCTCAAACATGCAGGTCACTGCACTGGACGTTCCATCTCAGATTCGCCACTACATTACGCACAACCTTTTGTTCGGCGACGAGGGCTTGGTCTACGCTGACGACGACTCGTTCCTCGAGCGGGGTATTGTGGACTCGCTCGGCGTCATTGAACTGGTCTCGTTTATTGAAGCGCAATTCGGCATCAGTGTCGCCGATCACGAATTGACTCCCGAGAACTTCGATTCGGTGACGAAACTCTCGGAGTATGTGGCGCGCAAACTTGCGAACAACGCGCATGAAACCGTCGCAGTCCAGGCGCCGCTCTCCTCGATTGCCCTGGGAGGAACATGATGCTGGTTCACGATTTTCTGACCAACAGCGCCACGCGCCTGCCGGAAAAGGTGGCGCTCGTCTGCGACGGTAAACGGTTGACCTACCGCGACCTCGATCAGATGACGAGTCGCCTGGCGCGTGCGCTGGTCGAGCATGGCATCCGACGCGGCGATCGGGTGGCGATCTTTGCGCCCAACTCGGTCGAGGCGGTCGTTGGGATTTTCGCCGCGCTCAAGGCAGGTGGCGTGTTCGTGGTCATCAACCATACGACCAAGCAGGATAAACTGATCGCCATTCTGAACAACTGCCGCGCATCGGCAATCATCGTTGACGCCCAGATCAGAGACGTCCAACTGTCGGCATTGCTGCACAACGTGCCATCACTCCGGGTTGGCGTGCTGGGCAATCAGCGCACCAGCGCTCGTCTGTCGCATCCCCGTTTTATCGACTTCGATGAGGTGCAGGCGCAGTACGATGCAACGCCTCTGCCGCGCGTCAACATCGATCTCGACCTGGCGTGCCTGATCTACACCTCGGGCAGCACCGGCGAGCCGAAGGGCGTGATGAGCGATCACAGCAACGTCGTCTTCGCCAGCGGGTCGATCATCGAGTACCTGCAAAATGTCGAAGATGATGTCGTCATCAACATGCTGCCGCTCTCCTTCGATTACGGTCTCTACCAGTTGCTGATGACCGTGCGTTTTGGCAGCAGGCTGGTTCTCGAACGTTCGTTCGCCTATCCGGCGGCGATCCTCAAGCGCGTCGAGGAAGAGCGAGTCACCGGTTTCCCTGGCGTGCCGACGATCTACGCGGTTCTCTTGCAGATGGACCTGAGCCAGTACGATCTGGCGAGCATCCGGTACCTGACGAACACCGCAGCCGCGTTGCCGCCGAGCCATCTGCTGGAATTGCGCCGGAAGTTCCCTTGGGCGCGCATCTACTCGATGTACGGTCTGACCGAAACCAAGCGCACCCTCTATCTGCCGCCGGAAGAACTGGAGCGACGCCCCGGCTCGGTGGGCATCGCCATTCCCGGCACCGAAGTCTGGCTGGAAGACGAACAGGGCAACCGGGTGACGCCCGGCGAAGTCGGCGAACTGGTGGTGCGCGGGCGGCACGTTATGCGCGGCTACTGGGAGGCGCCGGAAGCAACCGCACAGCGATACCGTCCTGGTCCATTGCCGGGGGAGCGCGTGTGCTACACCGGCGACCTGTTCCGCATGGACGAGGAGGGCTTCCTGTACTTCGTCGGGCGCAAGGACGACATCATCAAGAGTCGCGGCGAGAAAGTCGCCCCCAAAGAAGTCGAGAACGTCATCTATGAACTGCCGGGAGTGGCGGCAGTCGCCGTCGTCGGCGTGCCCGACCCGATACTGGGGCAGGCAATCAAGGCATTTGTGGTCGTCAAAAACGCAGATCTGACCGAAAAGCAGATTCTGGCGCATTGCCGGGCGCGATTGGAAGATTTCATGGTCCCGCAGTACGTGGAATTCCGCGACGAATTGCCGGTCAATGCATCGGGGAAAATCGCCCGCCGCGAATTGGCCGGACCGTAGGCGCATCGGCGGGGTAAAACGAGGTTGGTATGGGTCGGTATGGGTTGGTATAGATGGGGTCGGTGGGACGGGGCGGCACGGCATGGAATGTCGCGGCGGCGCGGACGGAATGTCGCCGCAAGGCGGCGCAGAGGCGACGCGGCGGGGGGGCGGGTCTGAGACCCGCCCCTACACGGACCCGCCCCGACGCCCCGACGCCCCGACCATCGTCCATCGTCCCATCGCCCGTCGCCTGCCGCCCCGGGAACACCAACCCGACCCGGCGACATATCGTAAGATCAGGAGTTTCGTAATGTGCGGAATTGTGGGCATCGTTAATGTTCGCGGCGATCAACCGATCTCCGAAGAGACGCTCCGCCAGATGCTGGCAATGATCCGGCATCGCGGTCCAAACCAGTTCGGCATCTACCTCGACGACCGGGCCGGGCTGGGCAATGCGCGGTTGCGCATCATCGACCTGAGCGGCGGGCAGCAGCCGATTGCCAACGAAGACGAGCGTTTCTGGATTGTCTTCAACGGCGAGATTTTCAACTACGTGGAACTGCGCTCCGATCTCGAAGCGCGTGGACACTGCTTCACGACTCATAGCGACACCGAGGTGATCCTGCACCTGTACGAAGAGTACGGTCCGGCGTGCCTCGCGCATCTCAACGGTCAGTTTGCGATTGCCATCTGGGACGCGCGCGAGCAGACGCTATTCCTGGCGCGCGATCGGGTGGGCATTCTCCCGCTGTTCTACTCCCTCGTCGATGGAACATTGATCTTTGCGTCGGAGATTAAAGCAATCCTGGCTGACCCGCGTGTTCGACGCGCCATCGACCCGGTGGCGCTGGAGCAGATTTTCACCTTTTGGGCAACACTCTCATCCCGGACGATTTTTCGTGACATCGTGAGCCTCCCTCCAGGTCATTACCTGGTTGCGCACCATGGGCGGATCGACGTTCAGCCGTACTGGCGCCTCGAATTCGGCGCGCCGGCGAAGGAGCGCAGCGAGGAGAAGTATGTCGAGGAATTGCGCGATCTGCTGATCGATGCCACACGGATCCGCCTGCGCGCAGATGTGTCGGTCGGCGCATACCTGAGCGGCGGACTGGACTCCTCAACAGTCGTGGCGATTGTGCGCCGGTATACCGGCAACCCGCTCGACACCTTTTCGATTGCCTTCAGCGACCCGGAGTTCGATGAGAGTCCGTTCCAGCGCCAGATGGCGCAGTATCTCAGCACCAACCATCAGGTGGCGTATGTGACGCACGCCGATATCGGGCGCGTCTTCCCGGAGGTGATCTGGCATACGGAAATGCCGATCCTGCGCACGTCGCCTGCGCCGCTCTTCATGCTCTCGCAACTGGTGCACGACCATTCCTACCGCGTAGTGCTGACCGGCGAAGGCGCCGATGAGTTTCTCGCAGGCTACGACATTTTCAAGGAGGCAAAAGTGCGACGGTTTTGGGCGCGTCAGCCCGACTCACGACTGCGACCGCTGCTATTCCGCCGCCTTTACCCGTGGATCGCCGGATTTGCAAGCAGCAATACTGCCTATCTCGCAGCATTCTTCAGCGAAGGGCTGATGGACACCGCCGCACCGGATTACTCCCATCGTCCGCGCTGGCGCACCACCAGCCGCACCCGCCGGTTCTTCAGCGATGAGGTGCGCCAGGCAGCCGACACGCTGGCGCACCCGACGGATCGCGCGCCGTACTACCCGGAAGCGTTCTCTTCGTGGGAACCGCTGCATCAGGCGCAGTATCTGGAAATTACCACCTTCCTCTCGCAGTATCTCCTCTCGGCGCAAGGCGACCGGATGATCATGGCGCACGCAGTCGAAGGGCGTTTTCCGTTCCTTGACCATCGCGTGATCGAGTTCGCCAACCGCCTGCCGCCACGCCTGAAACTGCGCGGTCTCACCGAAAAGTACATCCTGCGCCAGGTCAGTCGCGCCTGGCTGCCAGACGCCATCTGGCAGCGTCCCAAGCAACCATATCGCGCGCCCATCCATCGAAGCTTCTTCAACGACGCGCGCCTGGACTACGTTCAGCACCTTCTCTCGGTAGACTGCATCCGGGCGAACGGTCTGTTCAAACCGACAGCAGTTGCACACCTGAAGGAAAAAGCGCAATCCGGCATGCGCCTGAGCGAAATCGAAGATATGGCGCTGGCAGGCATTCTCTCGACCCAACTGCTGGTCGAGCGGTTTATCCGCGATTTTCGTATGCCGCCGCCGATCGCCGACGCAGATGATGTCAAAGTCTGCATCAGAAGCGGCATTGTTGCAGGAGGAAGCTATGGGGTTTGATACGCGCGTGCTACAGATCGATGCGGCAGCCGAGACGAAGCGCATCATTGCCTGGTTGCAGTACCACGTTATCAGAACACTGCATCGTCAGGGAGTCGTGCTGGGAGTCAGCGGCGGGATCGACTCATCGGTGGCGCTGGCGCTCTGCGTCCGCGCATTCGGGCCGCAGCGCGTGATTGCGCTGATGATGCCCGAGCGCGACTCTGATCCGCAGACGGTGCATCTGTCGGAGATGGTTGCCCGACACTACGGCGTCGAGCCGATCCTGGAAGACATCACACCGGTGCTCGAAGGGTTTGGCTGTTACCGCCGCCGCGACGAAGCGGTGCAACGAATATTCCCGGAGTACGACGCCGAACGCGGCTACAAAATGCGCATCGTGCTGCCACAGAACCTGCTCGATGCCGATACGCTGAATGTCTTTTCGCTCGAAATCATCACGCCGGAGGGCGAGGTGAAGAGCAAACGCCTGCCGCCGCGCGAATACGCTCAGATCGTTGCCGCCTCGAATTTCAAGCAGCGGACACGGATGGCAATGGTGTACTACCACGCAGAACTGCGCAACTATGCCGTCGTTGGCACGCCGAACAAGAACGAACACGATCAGGGATTTTTCGTCAAGTACGGCGACGGCGGCGCCGATCTGCGCCCGATTGTGCATCTGTACAAAACGCAGATCTACCAGCTGGCGCGTTATCTCGATGTACCGGAGGTCATTCAACGTCGCCCGCCGACATCCGACACCTACAGCGCTCCAACCACGCAACAGGAATTCTTCTTCCGCCTGCCGTTCGAGACGATGGACCTGCTCTGGTATGCGCAGGAGCACAACGTACCGGTAGCGGACGTGGCAGAGGCGCTGCACCTGACGCCGGTGCAGGTGCAGCGCGCCTTCAACGATTTTGCCCGCAAACGGCACACGACCGCGTATCTGCGGGTGCCGCCGCTAGAAATGCGCGCCGAGGAGCACGCAACAGTCACTGTGAATCTGTAGACTCGGGAGGATGGAATGCAGGCAAGAGTATACACCGTTGACGATCGGGAAACGTGGGAGGCTGCGGCGCCGGCGCACGTGAGCGTCTTTGGCAGTGTCGGGTACGCCCGGGTGGTTCAGAAACACACCGGCTATCCGGCGCGCTTGTTCGTCGTATCATCGGATGAGGGACGGATTGTGCACCCGTTTTTTCTTCGACCGGTGAGCAATCTGCCCTTTGCCGCACATTATGCGTCGTACCGGGATACGCTCACCCCTGAGTACACCGGTCCGATGGAGTTGGGAGCAACAACGCCCGATCTCCGTTACGCTTTCGTGCAGTACTGGAATCAATACTGCGAAGATGAGCGGATCGTCGCCGAGTTTGCGCATCTGTACCCCGCTCATCGCCACACCGGACTACTGTGCGCCAATGATGTCCACTACAATCGGGATATTGTCGTGGTCGATCTGACCTTGAGCGACTCTGATCTCTGGAGTCGCTCTTTCAACGACACGTGCCGGAACAGTATCCGCCGGGCGCATCGTGAGGGAGTGCGCGTCTTCGAGGGTCGAACCGCAGCGGATGTGCGCGAGTTTCACCGCATCTACACGATGACGATGGAACGGCACAATGCGAATGCGCGCTACTTTTTCCCGTTCGAATATTTCTGGTCATACTGCGAAGAATTGCCGGAAAACGCTCTCTTCCTGCTTGCTGAACACCAGAATCGGGTCATCGCCGCAAAATTATACCTCTACGACAACGACGAGATGTACGATTTTCTTGGCGGCATGGACATCAACTATCAGAATCTTCGCGCCTCGCATGCGGTGATTTACGCAGCCATTCAGTGGGGTCAGCGCCAGGGGAGGCGCCGTCTCATCCTGGGCGGCGGCCATCGACCAGATGATGGCATCTATCGGTTCAAGGCGAGTTTCTCGCCGCTTCGGGTCCCATTTTCCATCTATCGTCGCATACGTTGGCCAGCATTGTATGCCGATCTCTGTCAGGCATGGACGGAATACTACGGATGTGCGCTGCCGCACGATGCGGACTACTTCCCGGCATACCGCATGCTGCCGCCGCGCGACGAAGGACGGGCGCGAGAGGTTGGCGGTTGACCCTCCGTTTGCAGAAGCGACAAGGCAGGCAATAACTCAGATGAGGTCTGGAGCGTGCAGCGCCCTCCAGGCAACAGTATAAGGGAGCCACTCCATGGATGCGGTCCCAATGTCCTCACCCGACCTGACCGATGCCGAACGTCATGCCATTTTGCACGTGTTGCAGACGCCGGTTTTGAGCATCGGGCCATATGTGCAGCAGTTCGAACAACGTTTGGCTGCATTCGTCGGCGCGCGTTACGGCATTGCAGTCAATTCTGGCACGAGCGGATTGCACCTGAGCATCATCGCTGCCGGAGTCACAGAGTATGATCTGGTCGTGACCACGCCGTTCTCGTTTATTGCCTCCGCCAACTGCATTCTGTACGAGCGCGGCATCCCGATCTTCGTCGATGTCGATCCGGTGACGGGCAATATCGACCCGGAACAGATGCATGCTGCCATCAGCGATCTGTCACGCGGCGGGATGACTGCGCGCCGCTGGTTGCCCCCGGCGCAGCGCAACAGTCGCTACGGTCGCGTCAAGGCGATCCTGCCGGTGCATGCCTTTGGGCAACCGGCGGATATGATGCCGATTGTCGCCATTGCACGGTGCCGCAACCTGATCGTGATCGAAGACGCCTGTGAAGCGCTCGGTTCGGAATACCGCGGTCGTCCGGCTGGAACACTGGGTGACATTGCCGTCTTCGCCTTTTACCCGAACAAACAGATCACGACGGGCGAAGGCGGAATGGTCGTCACCAACAACGAAGAATGGACGACGTTATTGCGCAGCCTGCGCAATCAGGGGCGCGACGTCTTCGACGCCTGGTTGAACCATACCCGCCTTGGCTTCAACTACCGGCTCGATGAACTGAGCGCCGCGCTGGGATGCGTGCAGATGCAGCGCATTCACGAACTGCTGGCGAAGCGCGAGCGGGTCGCCGCCTGGTATAACGAGCGGCTGGCGGATATCGAACTGGTCGAGCGCCCGACCATCAGCGCCACGACCACCCGAATGAGCTGGTTTGTCTATGTGGTGCGGATCAGACCGCCTGCCAGCCGTGATGCGGTGATGCGCCATCTGGCGGCAGCGGGCATTCCCAGCCGCCCCTACTTCACGCCAATTCATCTGCAACCATTCTATCGCAAGCGGTTCGGTTTCCGGCCAGGCGATTTCCCGGTCACCGAGCGTTTGGGCGCCACATCGCTGGCGTTGCCCTTCTCCGGCGTGATGACCGAGTCGCAGGTGGATCTGGTGTGTGAACGGTTACGCGAGAGCCTGGAGCGATCGATCACGCGCAAGGAAATGGCGGATGCACTATGAACATGCGGTCGATAGAACATCACACCGGACCGCTTTGTCCGGCGCGCGAGCGCCGGCGCCTGTGGTCGAAGCGCCGATTCGTCCGCATTGGCGGCGTCATGCTCGCAACGATTGCGGTTCTGGCGAGCAGCGCCGGCTGGTGGCTGCCCGCGCTCGGCGGTCTGCTGGCGTTGCCGGGGCGTCCGGCGCGCGCCGATGCCATTGTGGTGCTGGGTGGCGGGTTTCCGCTGCGCGATCAGCACGCCATCGATCTCTATCGCGAAGGATGGGCGCGGGAAATCTGGCGCACCGGTGAGACCCCTGGCGGTTCTTTCGTGGTGCAGAAAGCGCGGCGGCTGGCGATCCAGCAGGGTGTTCCCGCTTCGGCATTCGTGCCGCTGATCACCGACAGTACGTGGACCGACGGGCGCGAAATCGCCCGGATGGCGCGAGAACGCGGCGTCGCGCGCGTGCTCATTGTGACCGACTGGCCCCACAGCCGGCGCGCAATGTGCGTCATTCATCGCCATCTGGCGGATACAGGGGTTGTTGCGATCTACGATGGACCGCGCAACCCGCCCTACACCCCGGCCAACTGGTGGAACGACCCGGAAGGTCGTCGCATTGTACCGGGGGAACTCCTCAAAACGCTCTACTACCTGGTGCGCTTTGGAGTGACGCCCTGGACATGTTCGTAAGGAGATGAGCCATGCAACGTGCTGCTCCTGCTCTCCATTTCTATGGAATAGACGCTCTGGCGCTGATCATTGCCGCATTTATCAGTTATGCCTTACGTCTCGAGCGCCTCGATCTGGCGGAATACTGGGCGTCGTTCGCGTTGTTTGCGAGTGTAGCGGTGATCATCGTGCCTGCCATCTTTGCATTGATGGGGGTCTATGCGCAATACTGGCGCTATGCGTCGTTCTATGAATTCAGTCTGCTGGCGCTCGCGCTGGTGCTCGCCGGAGCGGTTCTCGCAAGCCTTGCGATACTTGGTCGTGTTCTGTTCGCAACGCTGCCGGTGATACCGCTCTCAGTTCCGCTGATTTTCGTCATGCCCGCACTGGCGCTGACGACGCTGGCGCGATTGAGCCTGCATGCGCGTTTTCATCCCGCACCCCGGCGGAGTGTGCAGTCGGGTGACAATCGGGTGCTGATCATGGGAGCGGGCGAAGCCGGCGCGATGATTGCCCAGAGTATGCGCATCGCTCGCCGGAAAACCGTCATTGTTGGCTTTGTCGATGACAACCCGCATAAGCGCGGTATACGGATCAATGGCATGTCGGTGCTGGGCGATCGTCACGATATTCCGCGTCTGGTCGCCGATCACCAAGTCCATGAAGTGATCATTGCCATGCCGGGCGCGCCGGGCAAAACCATTCGCGATATTGTGGCAATCTGTGAACGCGCCGGCGTGCGCACGAAAATCATTCCCGGCATTGCTGAACTCGTCGATGGGCGCTTCAGCGTGAACCACATTCGCGATGTACAGATCGAAGACCTGCTCCGGCGCGCGCCGATCAAAACCGATATGCAGGCAGTGAGCGCCCTGATCCGGGGACGGCGCGTGATGGTTACCGGCGGCGGCGGCTCGATCGGAAGTGAAATCTGCCGCCATGTGCTGCGCTATGAACCGGCGGAACTGATTATTCTCGGGCATGGCGAAAATAGCGTTTTCACCACTCATAACGAGCTGCAACAATGGCTGAACGACCCTGCCCGCAACAGATCAGGCGCCTCGCGCAGCACGACCGTCCTGCATACCGTTATTGCCGATATTCGTTTCCCTGAACGGACTCATTCCGTATTTGCGAACTATCGCCCGGAGATCGTCTTCCATGCTGCGGCGCACAAACATGTGCCACTCATGGAGGCCAACCCGGTCGAGGCTGTCACCAACAATGTGCTCGGCACGCGCAACGTGCTCGACGCCTCAATCGTGACCGGCGTGGAACGCTTTATCATGATTTCAACCGATAAAGCCGTCAACCCGACCAGTATCATGGGGAGCAGCAAGCGCGCCGCTGAACTGCTGGTTCACCGCGCGGCGAAACTCAGCGGTCGGGCGTTTATGACCGTCCGCTTCGGGAATGTGCTCGGCAGCCGAGGCAGCGTCGTGTGGACCTTCAAGCAACAGATTGCTGCCGGCGGACCGGTGACAGTCACTCACCCAGAGATGCGGCGCTACTTCATGACCATTCCCGAAGCGGTGCAACTGGTGTTGCAGGCGGCCGTGCTCGGTCAAGGCGGCGAAGTATTTACGCTCGACATGGGAGAGCCGGTCAAAATCCTCGATCTGGCGCGCGACATGATCGAACTTTCCGGGTTGCAGGTGGGGCGCGACATTGACATTGCCTTCGTCGGGCTGCGTCCCGGCGAAAAACTGTACGAAGAGTTATTCTTGCCCGGTGAACAGTATGATCACACGAGCCACGACAAAATCTTCATCGCACAGTACGCCAGTCGCCTTGTGCCAGCCGATGTTCTCGCCCTCATCGCCGACCTCGAAGAAGCTGCGCTGTCGGACGACGCGCAGCGCACCGTGCGCCTGCTGCGCCTCATTGTTCAACGTAGCCATTCGGCGCCACACGAGACGCTGCCCGCAGACCAGCCGCAGCCGCTGCCTGAATTGCGGGCGCTGACGGTGGGTGGGATGTAGCACAGACTACTGATACAACCGCATGCCCACCCGATACCCGCCATCCACGCAGATGGCGCTGCCCGTTATGTAATCGGCGTCGTCGCTGGCGAGGAACACTGCCGCGCGCCCGATGTCGCGCGGCGTTCCCAGGCGCCGCCAGGGAATGTGGTGTGCGGCGCGCTGCAACTCCTCCTCGGTGGCGAACTTGCGCTCTCCAGGGGTGTCGATGTGCCCTGGATTGATGACGTTCACGTTGATCCGGTACGGCGCCAGTTCGGCAGCCAGCGTTGGCGCAAACTGATTGACCGCCGCTTTTGCCATGTTGTACGCGGCGCTCGTTGGCAGGGGAATCTGTGAGAGGATCGATCCGATAATGATGATTTTGCCCGGACCGCCGCGCGCAACCATGTGACGCGCCGCCGCCTGGCATGTGTGAAAGACGCCGAACTGCGTCACCTCGATCGTCCGGAGCACGTGCTCCCATTGCGCCTCCACCACCGGTTCCCGGATGGACAACGCGGCATTGGCGACCACGATATCGAGCCGTCCGAAGTGCTCCACGGCTGCATCAACCATGCGCTCGACCGCGTTGCGATCCGCCACATCGCCGTACAGCGCCAGTGCGCGCCTGTCCAGCGCCTCGACCTCGGCGGCTGTTGAGCGGACATCAACGCATCCTGGCGTCTCCGGCGGCAGATCGTTGAGCGCCACGTCGGCGCCTTCTTCCGCCATGCAGAGCGCGATCCCGCGACCAATGCCGCGCGCCGCGCCGGTGATCAGCGCAACTTTATCCTTCAATCGCTGCATTGCGAATCTTCTCCCTGCATTATGTTGCGAGCATCAGATACCCGAAGCGGGATGGTTTGTGAAAATCGGCAGGCGTGGTGAAGGTCGGCGACCAGCAACTGAACTCGGGTTCGCCGTTGTGTGGACGTTCGATCCGAAACAGATTGGCGCGCCAGACCGTCGGAAGCGGTTCGGATGCCAGGCAGCGCCACGGCAACGCCAGGATCGCCGTCCAGCGACCGGCATCGTCCTCCCGGCGCGCCCACCAGCGCGCATCGGCATTCCATCCCAGATCAACGCGCAAAGTGGTGCGATCCTCGTGCAGGTTACTGATCCGTGCGTCGAAGAAGACGCCATTGGGACTGATCTCGAACTCGAAATACTCCGTCGGCGTCTCTGCGCCAGGACTGATGAACAGTTCAACGACCTCTTCATCATAGAGCGGCTCGTCGCGCTCGCGGTATGTTCCCCAGATGTCGTGATCCTCGCAATCGAACCGAACATACAAGCAGTCGGCGTCGTACCCGAGGCGCGCCACCGTCTGCTGGAGCGCCGGTCCGCCGCCATCGGCGAGGATGAACGGCGTGATTGCCGGCAACTGCGTCCAGTCCCAGGAGAAGGGATCATCGCCTGCCAGCCACGCTGGCGGCACACGCACGACGTGGTAATGAGGCAATTCATTCATCGTTCCGCCTTACGATCACCAGAGGCGCACTTCCTGGCGCACGCCGCGCATATCGACCTCGAACTCCAGACCGATCACCGGCGGGCGGCTGTAGTACCACTGAAACGCATGCACGGCGACGGCGCCGAGCGGCGCAAGCAACGTATCGGTCAGAAAATCGAGCGGAGAGTGCACGGAGTACATCGCCATGGCGGTCACATCATCAATCCCGCATCCCAGCGCCGCCAGCCGCTTCAGCATGACGTCCATCACAAACGCCGCCTTGGTGCGCATCGCTTCGGGCGAGGTCTGACCCTCCGCCACGATCCCGCGCTCGTCAAGATCGCCGGCGCCTGCAATGACGAATGTACGTCCAGCCAGCGATGACGGGATCGTGTAGGAGAAGGCGTAGAGCGAGGGTTCCGCCGGCGGTGCAAAGGCAGGTGCCACATTGGTGCGTGCAACCGGGTTCGTCCCGTCGAGCAGAATGCCGCGCGCTTCCAGTTCGACGCGATACCCCGCATTGAAGACGCCGAAATCTTCCATGCTCCAGGGTTTTGGGGAGCGCAACTCGATGGCGCAGAGCGCGGCAGATGGTCGTCCGATCGACTCCAGATGGCGGTCGATCAGGGCGAACCCGTCGCGGTACGGCAGCGGGCGCTGAAGGGTTGCGCGCACGATCTCGAAGCCGGGCAGCGCGACGACGCCCGCAGAATAGGGCGACCCGCCCGGCAGAAAGGCGAACCCGCCAGCGGGATTCTCGACCAGTTGCATGGCATGCTCCTTCTCACAGCTTGATCGCGCCCTCTGTGAGCCCTTTGAAATAGAGGCGCTGGAAGAGGGCGAAGATAATAATACCAGGAGTGACGGCGATCACATACACCGCGGCGATGCGCGGGTATGCCCACTGCCCCATGCCGGAGTGCGCCGACGCCAGCACCACCGGCAACGTGCGCGTCGCCTGATCGTTCGTCAGGGTCACTGCCAGCAGATACTCGCCCCACACCCCGACGAAATTGACCATCGACACCACCACGATGCCGTTGAGCAGGAGCGGCAGGAGCACCAGAAACAGCGTGCGCCAGGGTCCGCAGCCGTCGATGCGGCTGGCTTCGACCAGTTCGTGCGGCAACTGCTCGAAGATTCCGCGCATGATCAGGATGCTGACCGCCAGGTTCAGGGTGACATACGGAAAGATCAGCCCGACGACCGTATTGAGCAACCCGAGTTGCCGTTGAATCTCATAGATTGAAATCAGCGAGAGCAGGCGCGTCGGAAAGAAGAGCGACGCAATCAACAGCCAGATCAACAGCATCCGTCCGGGCAATTTCACATGCACCAGCGCATAGCCGCCGAGAATGGCGCAGAACGTCGTGATCGCAACGGTTGCCAGCGTCACGAAGATGCTGTTGAACATATTCTGAGGCAGCGTCTGAATGCGGGTGAGCACGAATCCGTAGTGGCTGAAATCGAACTGGCGGGGCCAGAAATTCGTCGTGTACGACTCCGGCAGCGACTTGACGGACATGAGCAGCACCCAGAGGAGCGGCAGCAGGATGATCACCACTCCCAGGTTAATCACCGCGTGTTTGGCGATAAGACCCGTAGGGAAACGGCGCCGGTGATGACGCTGGATCGTCACAGCCACAATGTGCCTCCCTCTAGTCGCGCGAGCGGAACACATAGAGCATTCCGATCACAAACACCATCATCACCGCCGCACCGAGCCAGCCGATTGCGGCGGCATACCCCTGCAGCCAATCGCCAATGCGGAACGCCAGATCGTACATATACACCGTCCAGGTATATGTCGGTGAGGTGCGTTGAAACCCGCCGAAGATCAGATACTCGTCGATCACCGACATCGCCGTGCCAAAGCGCAGGACGACCAGAATGGAGAGAATTGGCAGCAAGCGCGGCACAATGACGCGCCAGAACAGTTGCCACTCGTTTGCGCCATCGATGCGCGCCTGCTCTGAAAGGTCTTTGGGAACCGCTGCAAGACCGGCGAGGAAAAACATTGTATGATACCCAAGCCCCCACCAGACTTCCATGATGATCACTGCCGGCAGCGACAGCGGCGTTCCTCCCAACCACTGCGGCGCCGTCTGGCGGGTGAACAGCCCCAGCCACTCAACCAGAAAGGTGTTAATCGGACCGATCTGAAAGTCGAAGAGCCACTTCCAGAGCACAAACACCAGCGGACCGGGGATAACAGCCGGAATGAGGAGCACGATGCGATAGAACGACGAGAGCCAGGGCGAGGTCACGCGATCGATCAGCACAGCCAGGACGAGCGGGATCAGAATAGTAAGCGGCACGAACGCAAGAGTAAATGCGAATGCGCGCAGCATGCCGACGTGAAATAACGGATCGTTGAGCGCATTGATATAATTCTGCAACCCGACGAAGTTGGGAGGATTACGCTCGAGGTATTTGTAATCGGTGAAACTCAGCAAAAAAACGCGAAGGATCGGATAAATCTGCCATCCGACAAAGAAGAATGTCGCTGGAATAAGGAAGAGAACATTGGCGTAATCGCTCAGGCGATACGTTGAACGCCATGTGCGCGCTACACTCGCCACTCTGGAAGCAACTGTCGCCATACGCGCCCCTCTATACACCCCTGTCGTCTTGCTGCGCCTGCTTCATCCCGCTGCGCCTTTGCGCGCGTTCGTGCTATTCCTCACGCAAAGGCGCCAGGGCGCGAAGGACGCAGGAGATTCCTCTTTCGCCGTCCCGCTGCGCCCTGGCGCGCGTTCTCACTGTTCCTCACACCAGGGCGCCAGGGCGCAAAGAACACAAGATATTTCTCTGTGCCTCTGCGCTTTTGTGTGCGTTTTGTTCCTCATGCCGGCGCGCAATTGCGCAAGAGTGCATCTTATGCACTACTGTCGCCCTATCCGGCTTTAGCGATCTCTGCCGCCACCGCATCCTTCGCCTTCTGGAGCGCGGCGCGCGGGTCCGACTCCTTACCGGTGAGATATTCTTCCCAGTACGGCTTGCCAATGACAAACTGCGTCAGACCGAAGGGGTGGTTGGTAATTGCCCGCGCCCGCTCGAACTGTTCCCGCACCAGCGCCACAAACGGCTGCATCCAGTCGGGTTTGTTCGCTTCCCACTCCGCATAGATCGACTTGAAGGGCGGCAACTGACCCGGATGGGCTGTCGGCGAGCCGGCGATTGAGTCCTTCCAGATCTGCTGATTGTAGGTCAGCGCGCGCATGTACTCAACCGCTTTCTCCTTGTTCTTGCCATACTTGAACAGACACGCACCCGTTGTCCAGAAGACGGTGCCTCCCTGACTGTTCGCAAAACGCGGCAACCCTGCCATTTGCAGTTTGTCGGAGAAGCCGCCGGTCTGCGCAAAGCGCAGCGGTGCATTGAAATACTTCGTATAGTACGCAACCTGCTGTGCAGCAAATGCGCCTTCGTCCGGCGTATTGTTCACACCGCCGTCGGTCGTGCCTTCGTTGAGAATATCGGGATTCGCCAGGTCTTTGATCTTCTTCATCAGAATGAGCGCTTCGACGGCTGGCTCGCTGGTGAAGTCGAAGAGACCTTCAGGGGTATACACATTCGTGCTCAGACTATGGGTGAATGGCGCCAGCGAACGCCAGCCGCGTGCGTCATAGGTTGCGCCATACGGCGCCGCGCCGGAGTCGACCACCTGCTTCGCGTTTGCCAGATACTCGTCCCAGGTCGTCGGAACGGTCGTAATCCCGGCTTTATCGGTCAGATTGCTATTCCACGCCATGCCGATCACATCGAGCAGGAAGGGCCAGCTGTAGAGTTTGCCGTTCACCGTGCACTCCTCACGGATCGGCGGGAGAAGGTCGTCGAGCACATCTTTTGGAATATAGTCGTCCCAGGGTTCGATCACATCCGCCTTGATCAACTGACTCATCTCAACGAACGGTGTCATGCCGACATACACATCCCACGTACTTTCCTGGTTCTTCGCCTCCGCCACAAAACGTTCGATGCCGAACCCCTGCACTGGTGCGATCTGAAAGTTCAACCCCTCGAAGGTGCTATTGACCTGTGGAATGGCCGGGTGAAGATCGACGATCCACTGGTAGAACGTGGGCGTCAGCGGGCGTGATGCTGTCTGCGCGGGGGCGCTCCCCGACGGAGTTGCCGGCGCTGTTCCGCCACAGGCAGCGAGCAGCGCGCCGCCCGCAGCAGTCGCCGCGCCGCCTGCCAGCAACCGGAGCATCTGTCGGCGGGTGAGGGACAGTCGAGATCCATGCGTGTCTGGATGATTGGGAATCTTCACTGAACGCCTCCTTCACATACGGTGAGCACTGAACCGACAAACCTGCGTCAAAACGACGCGACAATGAGCGAAGCATGCCCTATGACAGAAAAGACCGGCTTAATGTTGTAGCAATGGCAAGGCTTTGCCCTGCGCGTCTGTGCGTCAAGCGTTTCGAGAAACGCCACAGGGCGGATGAAATCGGGACCCGACACTACGACAGCCGGGCGCTCGAGTGCAGCAACCCCAGCTCCTGATCGAGCACCATTGCCGTGATACCGAGCAGAACAGCGTCACTCCGTTCCGGGATCAGTTCGACGTTCGTCATTGCTGCCAGCGGCGCAAGAGCGTGGCGCACCAGCGATGCCCGGATCGCTTCGAGCAACGGCGGTCCCAGCACGGCAATCGACCCCGTCACCACAATGCGCTCGATGTTGAGCAGTCCAACGATATGGGCAATGGCGATCCCCAGGTAGTGTCCGACTTCCTCGATAACCGCCGTGACACCCGGGTCTCCCGCCTCCAGCGCCCGACGAACCACATCGAGATCCACCGCTGCCGCTGATGGCGCCAGCGCGCGCAACTGTGATGACGGATCGCCAAACCATCTCCGTGCGGCGCGAAGAATCGCCGGAACACTGGCGACTGTTTCCAGGCAGCCAACGTTGCCGCAGTTGCAGCGGATGCCGTTGTCGGCGACAACGACATGACCGATTTCGCCGGCGCCAAATCCATCGCCATGGAACAGGGTTCCATTCAGCACGACCCCCGCCCCGACTCCCACGCCGACGCTGATCACTGCCAGATTGCCGCTGGCGGCGCCGTCGCCGAACATGTATTCCGCCAGCGCCGCCAGATGTGCGGCATTGTCCAGGTAGACCGGCAGATGGTACCGTTCCTGGAGCACCTGGCGCAATGGCGCATCGACCAGACCAAAATTGACGGCGCGCCGCACAATACCGCGCAGCGGGTCCACAATCCCGGGCATACTCAAGCCGATGCCAAGGATATGGGTTGTGGCGTCAGCGCGCAATTCATCAATCAGCCGGGAAAGGTAGTCGGGCAGTTCCTCCGGTCGATACCCATACAACGGCAGACTGACGCGCTGCTGAATACCGCCGCGCATATCGACCAGCGCCCCGGCGATCCGCATATCCTCGAAACTCAATGCCAGAACGCCATGCGCTTCATGCGCAACGCGCAGCAGAACGGGAAGCCGCCCGCCCGATGATTGACCTGTACCCGTTTCCTCGATCAATCCCTGTTCGATCAACTCGCTGACCACCGTCGAGACGGTTGTACGGGTCAGTCCGGTCTTGCGCGCAATATCCGCTCGACTGATCGCTTCATCCTCGTAGATGATCCGGAAGACCAGACGACTGTTGTGATTCTTCGTGTGCTGCCGCGTGGCTTTTGCCAGAAAGCCCTTCATGCCTTCTTCCGAATCTGAAAGCGACGTTCGTCGGTGCGGCGCAACCACGCTCGACAGAAGCGCCAGAAATGGGTTAGAATCAGGAACGGAGATTGATGTTAGTTCAGTGAACTGACAAAGTTAGTGTATCATACTCCCAAGAGTTTGTCAATACTTCATTAAGACAGGAGGTCATCATGCAGACGTCGGTTTTTGTGTTCGCGTATGACCTGGCGGATGAGGGATACGGACATGTGCTCGACGTGGTGCGCGAACGCGCTGGCGCCGGCGCCGTAAACCTGGCGTGCAGCTACCACCACGCGCGTGATGTCTTCCCGCACAATCCGGTGCGAAAGGTGCGCTTTCTCGAGGGTGGAGCGTGCTTCTTCCGTCCCGATCCGTTGCGATACGCCAATCTCAGGATCCAGCCAATCGTCAGCCGCCTGACCGACGACCACGATCCGCTGGAGCGCTGCATCGAAGAAGCCGGACGGCGCGGCATGGTGGTGCGCGCCTGGACGACCAACCTGCACAACACCGGTCTTGGCTCGCGCCACCCTGATTGTGCATTACAGAATGCCTTCGGCGATCCCTACATCACCTGCCTCTGCCCGGCACACCCCGATGTGCGCGCCTATCTGTGCGCACTCAGCGCCGACATCGCCGGTCGCGGCGTGCAGGCCATCCTGCTCGAGTCCATCGGCTACCATTCCTTCGACCACGGCTATCATCACGAGCGCAGCTTCGTTCCGCTTGCGCCTGCCATTCGCTTTCTGCTCGGCCTCTGCTTCTGCACGCATTGCACGGCGCGCCTGAGCGCTAGCGGCGTCGATGTGGAGCATGTGCGCCGGTTTGTGCAGACTGAGGTGGGGAAGGTGTTCGACGGCGAGCCGGGTGACGTGGAGTCCATTCCCGTCGAGCGCCAGGCATTGGCAACGCTGGCGAACGGCGAACTCGGCGCCATGCTCGACGCGCGCTGCGCCATTGTGACCTCGCTCGTTGCCGAAATCACCGATGCCGTCAGCGCCGCCGGTTCGACGCAGGTCATCGCCATGGACATGTCGGGCGCCGCCGTCGGCTACGCCACCGGCGCGCCCACCGGCAACCCGGCGCCAGCGCGCGCCTGGGAGGATGGACTCGATCTTCCGGCGGTTGCAGCGGCGTGCCACGGCATCGCCGTGCTGGCTTACGCCCGTGATGTCAACCGCGTGCGCACCGACCTCGACGCCTACGCGTGGCTGTTGCCCGCCGGCGTCAACCTGACTGTCGGGGTGCGCCCGATGCCGCCGGACTGCCACAGCGCCGCCGAGATGGCGCCGAAAGTCGCGCTCCTGCGCGAACGCGGCGTCGCCAGCATGGATGTGTACCATTACGGATTGATGCGGCTGAAGCACCTCGATTGGGTGGGGGAAGCGGTGCGGGACGCGGCGGGTTGAAGGCGGGAAGGTTGAAGGTGACAGGTTACAGGTGTGGGTTTCCGGTAGCGACGTTGCACCGCACCGTCTCAGTGTTGCACCGTAACGTCTCTCCGGGCGCCGAACGTGGTAGATGGGAAGCAGGTAGCGACGTTGCAATGCAACGTCGCAGACCGCAACGTTGCGCATCATGACACGGCGCCGGTTGAACGTGGTCGTTGCACATTGAACGTGGGAAAGCGGATGATGATGCATCCAGAAAGGCAGCGCCCTTATGAGTCCCGCTCGCTTATCCAGGATCGAAGCGGCTGTGCGGATCGTTCTCGATTTCAATGAAGCGTTCAATCGTCACGAAGTTGCGGGGATGATGCAACTGATGAGCGACGATTGCGTCTTCGAGAACACGCACCCCGCCCCTGACGGCACAGTCTACTCAGGCAAGGCGGCAGTCGCACAATTCTGGCACGACTTCTTCCGCCAGTCGCCGCACGCCCACATCGACATCGAAGAGATTTTCGGAGTAGGGCAGCGATGTGTTATGCGTTGGCGGTACACCTGGGTGGACGCAACCGGAAACGAGGGACACGTTCGCGGGGTCGATATTTTTCAGGTGAAGCAAGGTCTTATCACCGAGAAGTTATCCTATGTCAAAGGGTGAGTCGAGAGCGAAAAAGGGCGTGCGGAGGCAAAAGGAACGATCCTCTTGACGATCCTGGTACGATGACGCTACCATACTACACTCTGCTGACATCAGGAGGTTGTGATGAGCGCCGACGACGGACATCCGCTCCAAGTGACCATCCAGGACCTTCCATCGCTCAAGGTTGTCTGCTTCTCCTGCAATCTGCGGTTGGCGCCAGGACAGTTCAGCGATCAGATTCAGAGCGGGTTTCAACGGATCAAAGCGTGGGCGTCGCAGCATGGCATTGATCTTGCGCGCTACAGGATCATTGGCATCCCTCACGTTTGCAACGAGCAACTGACAGGCTATGACTGTTGTGTGGAACTGCCAGAGGATGTCACGGCTGACGACGATTCCTTCCAGACGAACCACGTGCCAGGAGGACGCTACGCAGTTCTGTCAATCAAGAAGGACTCCTCTGCTATTGGCGAGGCTATTGGGCGGTTTTTCGGGGAATATGCACCAGCGCACCGTCTTGTCATCGATCCTTCGCGTTCGAGTTATGAAGTTTACGATGAGATCATCATGGAGTACCGTGTCCCGATCCAGTGACCGTGTTGGGATGACCAAAAAGAGCGCCGATGCGCTCTTTTGAAATGGCGCTGGCGAAGCGCTGCAGGAATATACTGCGGGGCGTGATGTCACGCCCCCGCCTCACACTCATCGCTGCCGCAGCCGCTTACCGCACAACCACCGGCAATGTGACCATGTACATCGCCTGGGTCGCACTCTGCGCCTGATTGTTCGTCAACACCGGGTCCTCAGCGCCTGCCTGAGCCGTGACGGTGCTGGAGAAGGGGAGTGGTCCCACCGCCCGACTGAAGACTGTGCCGGTGACCGTATAGGTGACCGTGCCGCCCGGCGCCAGTGTGATGGCGTCGTCTACCGTCGCACTGCCGCTCGTTGCACCGCACTGCGACCCTGCTGACGCCGCGCACGTCCATCCGGTCACGCTCACGAGTGCAGGAGGAGTTGTGCTGACCCGCGCGCCGGCAGCAACGCTGGGACCGTTGTTCTGCACCGTGATGGTATAGGTTAGGGTCTGTCCCACAATCACGTGGGACGGCGTCGTCTGCGTGATGGCCAGATCGGTGTGCGGCTGGAGCGCGCTCGTAATCGACGCGCTGTTGTTGGCGAACGTCGGATCGTCGACCCCGACCGGCGGTAGCGCCTGTGCCGTATTGATCAGGTTCCCGCTTGCCTGCGCAGCCACAATGCCGGTCATGGTAATCGTCGCCGATCCGCCAACGGGGAATGTCGGAAGGGTCAAGACCAGATCGCCACTGCCGCTCGCCTGCGCGCAACTGGCGCCAGCCGCGCCGCTGCACTGCCACATCACACCCATGATCGTCGGCGGGAACAGGTCCAGCACAGTTGCCCCGTCGGCGTCGGCAGGACCGGTGTTCGTCACGATGATAGTATACGTCACCGGCAGACCAGGAACTACGGTTGCAGGTGCAACCGACTTGCTGATTGCCAGGTCGGCGACGCGCTCCAATCCGCCGCCATCGGTGAACACATTGTTTTCTGCATCAGGATCGGTCACATTCCCCGGCACGGTCACAATCGCCGAGTGCGGCGGCATCGAGGCGGCGGATGGCGACACCATTCCGGTGGCAGTGAAGGTTGCAACGCCGCCAGGCGCCAGCGTGACCGGCGTGTTGATGTTTCCGCTGCCCGACGCCGGGCAGGACGAGCCGGACGTGGCGCTACAACTCCAGATCACGTTTGTCACGCTGATGGGAAACAAATTGACGACGCTGGCGCCGACCACCGTGCTCGGTCCGCTGTTCGCCACCGTCAGCGTGTAGGTAATTGGTTGACCCGCCTGCGGCGTTGGCGGCGTACTGCTGCGCGTGATCGAGAGATCGCCGCGCACGTCAATTGGCGTCACAAGCGTCGAGGTATTGTTGCCCGGAGTCAGTTCATTGAGCGCAGCCGGTGTGACCACATTGACGCTACTCGTCAGATTGCCGGTCGCCGCAGGCGGCAGATTGCCGACGACAGTAAAGGTCACACTGCTGCCGGGCGGGAGGTTGAGCGATTTGTTGTTCCAGTTGCCGCTACCGCCTGCCGGCGCACAGGACGCCCCCCCTGATGTGGTGCATGTCCAGGTGACGCCCGCCAGTTGCGCCGGAAATACGCTGTTCAGCAAGGCATTCGAGACCGCGCTCGGACCGGGGTTGCTGACGGTGACTGTGTAGGTCGCCGGTTCGCCTGCAACCGCCGCCCCCGTGCTCTGCACCACGCGCAGATCCGCCAGGTCGACGCGCGCCCGTTCGAGCACCTTGTGCGTATCGAAGGTCTGGATCAGAAGATAGGCAGGATTGGGCGCGCCGGCGCCGAGGCTGAAGCGGATCGCCTTCGGTCCTGCAACGGCGCCGTTGGGCAGGCGCAGCACCAGGGCATCACGCGCCGCGAAGCCGCTATAGGCATCGGTAATCGCGCCGCGTTCGCGCGCAAGGGAGGCGCCTTCTTCGAACCCCTGCAACTCGATAGCAGAAAACTGATCGAGTGATACATCTGGAGGCAGCGTGATCAACACACTGCCATTGACTGGTATCGCTCGTTGCGTGGCAAACTCGATCCGGAACTCATCCCCATTGCGCCGCACCGTCGGCGTGATCGGCGTTCCTTGCGTCATCTCGACCAGACCGAAGCGGGTGCTGTTGGGCGTGCCCGCCGTGGCATACCACATACGGTAGGTCAGGTCCTCCTTCAAGAGACGGACGACCCACACATCATCGTTGGTTCCAGGAGGATTGACCTGGATGTTGTCCATGTCGCCGCTGAATGCCGGACGATTGGGATTGGGGCGCACCCAGTTGACCCCATCCACCGAGGTGACATGCCCGATAGCGAACCAATCGCCAAACGGATGCTCGGGCGGATTCTGGTAGCTCTTCGCCTGGTACCACATGCGATAGATAGCGCCGTCCTTAATGACCGCCGCCAGACCGACGTTGTTCGAGTCGAACGCAGCAAAGCCAAGAGGTCCGTTCGGATCGCCAGCCAGCACCGATCCGAGCGCTGCCGGTCCATTGACAATCGACCAGGATATGCCATTAGGAGAAAGCGCAAGCCCCACATAGAACGTGTTATCCGCTCGAAATCCTTCGTACCACATGCGGAAGCAGCGCCCGCTCGTGCGACCGCCTTCACAGGGTGCAATAGTGCTCGCCTCATCGATGAGCACAAACGGACCGATGATCCGATCATCATCGAACTGTCCCAGCCCGGGTCGTGAGGTCAAAACCGGCAGCCCTCCATTTTGCCGCTCCCAGGTAATGCCATTGTTCGAGGTCGCATAGCCGAACCCCACCCAACGCCCATCGCTGCTGACGCCGGTATACCACATGTGATATTGCCCGCCATCTTTGATGACGTGAAATGTGGTCACGCCATTCTGATCGAAACTGCCCGGCGTTCCAGACCCTTCAAAGACGCTGCCGCCGGTGTGCAGACCCTGCACACGATACCAGGAGACGCCATCTGGCGAGACGGCATATCCAATCCGGCGCGCTGGATCACCGGAGCGCGTGCCGACATACCACATCCGATAACATAGTCCGCTTGTGCGGCCATTTTCACATGGCGCAGTGACACTCGCTTCATCCCTGAGCACATTCGGCGGAAAAACCTGCCCTGTATCGAACTGATTCGACGATGGCGCGCCAGAAGTAAAGACGCCGCAGTTGAGCGCGCCCGACGCCGGATTCCACGCCGCAAAGACAGCGCCCTGAAACGCTGGATCGCATGTGCCAGGCGTCACCGTCCAGTTCT